>CAIVDX010000521.1 GCA_903904805.1 uncultured Rhodospirillales bacterium | reverse complement strand
GGCGAGATCGGCACCGGGATAGATCGCCAGCACGCCAGGGAGCGACGCGGCGGCGGTGGTGTCGATCGAGACGATCCGCGCATGGGCGTGCGGGCTGCGCAGCACCACGCCATGCGTGCAACCGACGGGGTTCGCGTCGTCAGCGTAATGGCCGGCGCCGATCAGCAGGCGCGGGTCTTCCACACGCCGAACCGGCTGGGCCAATCCGAACTTTGTCATCGCGCTCTCCTGTGAAATGTCTATTCGGCCGGTGTCGGTGTCGGCGCCGGATCGGCGTGCGCATCATGCCGGGTGCCGGCGAAGCGCGCCTTCGCCCATTCGCGCACAGATTGGAAGGTGACATACAGCATCGGGATCAAGAAGATTCCGAGACAGCTTGCCGCGATCATGCCGGCGAACACCGGCGTGCCGACATCCTTGCGGCTGATTGCTGCCGCCCCGGTCGCGCGCACCAGCGGCAACAGACCGAGAATGAAGGCGATCGATGTCATCATCACCGCGCGGAACCGCATCTGCGCGCCAAGCACCGCGGCCTCGCGGATGCTGCGGCCGGCCTCCCGCTGCTCCTTGGCGAACTCGATGATCAGAATGCCATTCTTCGCCGCCAGCGCGATCAGCACCACCAGACCGATCTGCGCATAGAGATCGAGCGCAAGGCCCGCGACCATCACGCCGAAATAGGCACCGAGCACGCCGACAGACACCGACAGCAGCACCGGAATGGGTATCATCCAGCTTTCATACAGAGCAACGAGGAACAAATAGGCGAACAGGATGGCCAGCGCGAGGATCGGCCCGGTCTGCCCGCCCGCCTCGTGTTCCTGGTAGGCGGTGCCGGACCATTCATA
This sequence comes from uncultured Rhodospirillales bacterium, assembly GCA_903904805.1. Taxonomy (GTDB): domain Bacteria; phylum Pseudomonadota; class Alphaproteobacteria; order Acetobacterales; family Acetobacteraceae; genus CAIVDX01. Next base: position 2,595 of record CAIVDX010000521.1, on the reverse strand, counting down.
GCTGTAGCCGGCCGGCAGCGTGGCGGCGGACAGCGCATCCATCGCCGCCAGCGCGGTGCCCGACGAATTGCCCGCCGAGGGCGAGCCCTGCACGGTGATCGAGCGATAATTGTTGTAGCGACTGATTGTTTGCGGGCCCAATACGATCCGCGCATTGGCAATCGCGCGCAGCGGCACCTCGGCGCCGGTGTTGTTGCGGATATAGATGTTCCACAGATCGGACAGATCATCGCGATTGGCGATCTCGCCCTGGATGTTCACCTGCCAGGTGCGGCCGAACAGATTGAAGTCGTTGACGTAATAACCGCCCAGCGTGGATTGCAGCGTGGTGAACACGTCGTTCATCGCCAGACCCAGCGACTGGGCCTTGTCGCGATCGATGTCGAGGAAGGTCGATGGCGTGTTGGCGGAGAAGGTGGAGAACACGCGGCTGAGGCGCGGATCCTGGTTGGCGGCGACGATCAACCCGCCCATCACGCCGCCCATCGAGGCAGGCTCCGCACCTTCGAGATTTTCCAGCTGATATTCAAAGCCCCCTGATGTGGACAGCCCAATGATCGGCGGCAGATTGAACGGGAAGACCACGGCGGAGCGGATCTGCTGCGCCTGGCCGAACATCCTGCCAATCAATGCCTGCGCACTGTCGGCCGCGCCCTGGCGTTCGGCGAACGGTTTCAGCTTCGCAACCAGGAAGGCCGCGTTGGACTGCGCGCCACCATCGAGCAGCGAGAAGCCGATGATCGCCAGCGTGTCTTCCACCTGCGGCATCGATTTCATGAGTTTCTCGACCCGACCGGCCACCTCCGCGGTGCGATTGACCGAGGCGCCATCAGGCAACTGCACGGCAACGAAGAACGCGCCCTGGTCCTCCTCGGGCAGGAAGCCCACCGGCGTGCGCAGCGATACCCCATAGATGCCCGCGGCGCACACGCCGACCAGCACGATCGACAGGGCGGCCACGCGCACCAGCCGGCGCACGATCGCGGCATAGCCGTCGCGCACCCAATCAATGCCGCCGAGCACGCGGCCCATGATGCCGCGGGTCTTGTCGGTGTGGCGCAGGAACACCGCGCACAGAGCCGGCGAGAGGGTGAGTGCGTTGATCGCCGAGATCACCATCGCCACCGAAATCGTCACCGCGAATTGGCGGAACAGCTGCCCGGTGACGCTGGGCAGGAAGGCCACGGGGACGAACACGGAGAGCAGCACCAAAGTGATCGCGATGATCGGGCCGGTGATCTGGCGCATCGCCTCGGTGGTGGCCTCGGCTGGGGTGTAGTGCGGATGTTCCTCGAGCACGCGCTCGACATTCTCCACCACCACGATCGCGTCGTCCACCACGATGCCGATGCCGAGCACGAGCGCGAGCAGCGAGACGGTGTTGGCGGAGAAGCCGAAGGCGAGCAGAACCGCGAAGCTGCCGATCAGGCTCACCGGCACCGCGATGGTGGGGATGATGGTGGCGCGCAGATTGCCGAGGAACAGGAACACCACGATGACGACGAGCACGAATGCCTCGACCAGCGTGCGGATCACCTCGTTCACGGTTTCGTTCACGAAGGTCGAGCTGTCATATACGGTCGATGTCGCCACGCCATCTGGATAGCGGGTGGAGAGTTTCGCCAGCGCGGCGTCGATGCGTGCGGAGGTGGCCACCGCGTTCGCACCGGGGGCGAGGTAGATGCCCACGCCCACCGCCGGCTGGCCGTTCAGGCGGCTTTCGCTGTCGGCGTTCTGCGCGCCGAGTTCCACCCGCGCGACATCACGCACCCGCAACACCGAGCCATCAGGATTGGCGCGCAGCACCACATTGCCGAACTGCTCAGGCGTGATCAGGCGGCCTTGGGTCTGCACGTTCATCTGGAACTGCTGGTCGGGCAGCGCGGGCTGCGCGCCGATGCGCCCCGCGGCGGCCTGCACGTTCTGCGACTGGATCGCCGCGATGATGTCGGACGGCGCGAGACCGAGGCCCACCAGGCGCGAGATGTCGAACCAGATGCGCATCGAATAATTCAGCTTGCCGAACAGGCTCGCCTGACCCACGCCGGGAATGCGCGAGAGCGTGTCGAGAATATTGATGGTGGAATAGTTGGTGAGGAAGACCGGGTCCTGCTGGCCGTTCTTGCTGTAGACCATCAGGAATCGCAGGATCGCCGAGCTGCGCTTGGCCACCACCACGCCCTGCTGCTGCACGATCTGCGGCACGCGCGCGAGCGCGGCCTGCACACGGTTGTTCACATTCACCGTGTCGATGTCGGGATTGGTGCCCAGCGCGACGGTGACGGTGAGGTTGTAGCTGCCGTCATTGCCGCTGTTGGATTTCATATACAGCATCTGGTCGACGCCGATGACCGATGCCTCCAGCGTCTGCGCCACCGTGCTTTCCACCACTGCCGCCGACGCGCCCGGATAGGTCGCCGTCACCTGCACCTGGGGGGGCACGATGTCGGGGAACTGGGCGACGGGAATACGCAGCATCGCCAGCCCGCCCGCCAGCGTGATGACGAACGCAATGACGACCGCAAGGCGCGGCCGGCGGATGAAGACGGAGCTGATCATGGCGGTGTTAGCCCTTGGCGCCAGCGGGTGGGCCGC
>CAIVDX010000520.1 GCA_903904805.1 uncultured Rhodospirillales bacterium | reverse complement strand
CGGCATTGGCGGCTACGGCAACTGTGTGGGCGTGCCGACGGTGGGGGGCGAGGTAAACTTCCATCCGGCCTATAACGGCAATCCGCTGGTCAATGCCATGACGGTGGGCATCGCGCGCACCGACAAGATCTTCCTCTCCGCCGCCGCCGGTATCGGCAACCAGGTGGTCTATGTCGGCAGCCGCACCGGGCGCGATGGCATCCATGGCGCGACGATGGCCTCGGCCGAGTTCGGCGCCGATGCCGAGGAGAAGCGGCCCACCGTGCAGGTGGGCGATCCGTTCACCGAGAAGCTGCTGATCGAGGCCTGTCTGGAGCTGATGGCGACAGATGCCATCGTGGCGATCCAGGACATGGGGGCGGCGGGGCTGACCAGCTCGGCGGTCGAGATGGCCGGCAAGGGCGGCGTGGGCATCGAGCTCGACATGGATTCCGTGCCGCAGCGCGAGACCAACATGTCTGCCTATGAAATGCTGCTGTCGGAAAGCCAGGAGCGCATGCTGATCGTGCTGCGTCCGGGGGCCGAGGCGATGGCGCGGGCGATTTTCGACAAATGGGAGCTGGCCTTCGCGGTGATCGGCAAGATCACCGACACCGGCCGTTTCGTGGCGATCCATAAGGGCGTGGTGGAGGCGGACATTCCGCTGGACCCGCTGGAAAAGGCCGCCCCACTCTACACCCGCCCGACATTGCCGACGCCGAAGCCGGCGCCTTTGGGCGAGGTGGCCGACCCCGTCGGGCTGGAATCCGCGCTGCTGACGCTGATCGGCAGCCCCGATCTGTGCTCGCGCCGCTGGATCTGGGACCAGTATGACAGCACCGTCGGTGGCCAGACGGTGAAGCGCCCCGGTGCGGCCGACGCCGCCATCGTGCGGCTGGAGGGCAGCAAGCGCGCGCTGGCCCTCACCACGGACTGCACCCCGCGCTATTGCCTGGCAGACCCCGAGCAGGGCGGCGCCCAGGCGGTCGTCGAGGCCTGGCGCAACATCACCGCGACCGGTGCCACGCCGCTTGCCGTCACCGACAATCTGAATTTCGGCAATCCGGAGAAGCCGGAGATCATGGGCCAGTTCGCCGCCGCGATCGCCGGCATGGGCGCGGCCTGCCGGGCGCTGGATTTCCCCGTCGTGTCGGGAAATGTGAGCCTGTACAACGAGACCGACGGGCAGGGCATCCTGCCGACCCCGGCGATCGGTGGCCTCGGTGTGATCGAAGACGCCGCCCTCGCGGTGGGGATCACGCCGAAGGACGGCAATGCGCTGGTGCTGATCGGCGCCACGGTCGGCTGGCTCGGCCAGTCGCTGTGGCTGCGCGAGATCACCGGGCGCGAGGAGGGGCCGCCGCCGGCGATCGATCTGGCCGCCGAGCGCGCCAATGGCGATTTCGTCCGCGGTGAAATCCTCGCCGGGCATGTGGTGGCCTGCCACGATCTCTCCGATGGCGGGCTGCTGGTGGGCGTGGCCGAGATGGCAATGTCGGCCGGCATCGGTGCCAGCCTCGCCGCGTCGCCTGCCGGGATCGCGCCACACGCGTTCTGGTTCGGAGAGGACCAGGCGCGGTATGTGATCGCCACCAATGACGCCGACGGGCTGCTGGCGCGCGCCAAGGCAGCGGGCATTCCTGCCGCGACGATCGGCTCTGTCGGCGGTCGGGATTTGACTCTGGCGGGGGGCGTGACGATATCGCTTGAAGAATGCCGCCGCGTGCATGAACATTTCCTGCCGAACTGGCTGCAATAAGGGGCTAAGCCGATGGCGATGACTGCCACCGAGATCGAGACGATGATCCGCGCGGCCATGCCGGACGCCAAGGTGGAGGTCTCCGACCTTGCCGGCGACGGCGACCACTATGCCGCGGTGGTGATCAGCGAGGCCTTCCGCGGCCGCTCGCGCGTGCAGCAGCACCAGATGGTGTATGCCGCCCTGCGCGGGAACATGGGCGGGGCGCTGCATGCCCTCGCCCTGCAGACCTCCGTGCCCGAATAACCAACTTCACCGCCGATCAAGGGGTTTCACCGATGGCCGATATCGCCGACCGCATCACCGCCGACATCACCGCCAACCGCGTGATGCTGTTCATGAAGGGCACCGCTTTGTTCCCGCAATGCGGCTTCTCCGCCCGCGTGGTGCAGATTCTTAGCCACATGAACGTGCCGTTCGCCACCGCGAATGTTCTGGAAGACCCGGAACTGCGCGACGGCATCAAGGAATTTTCCAGTTGGCCGACGATCCCGCAGCTTTATGTGGACGGCGAGTTTGTTGGTGGTTGCGACATCGTGACGGAGATGTTCCAGTCGGGTGAGCTGGAAAGCCTGTTTGTCGAGAAGGGCGTTGCCACGAATGCTTGAGGTGCTGATCGGCCTAGGGTCAGGGCTCATTGCTTGAGCCAGAAGATCATGATCGCGGCCAGAGCGATGGCGGCCATAAAGGTATGTGCACAGCGGTCGTAGCGCATGGCGATGGGGCGCCAATCCTTCAGCTTGGCAAACATGTTCTCAACTTTATGTCGCTGGCGGTAGAGCGCCTGGTCGTAGGCAATGGCCTGCTTGCGGTTCTTGCGCGGCGGGATGCACGGCTCGATGCCACGATGGCGTAGCGCATTGCGGTAGCCACTGCTGTCATACCCGCGATCAGCGATGAGCCGACGGGCTGGCGGCAATGCGTCGATCAGGAAGGCCGCTCCCTTGTGGTCGCTGACCTGCCCCTCAGTGAGCAGCATCGCCACCGGGCGGCCGCTGCCGTCGCAGACGG
>CAIVDX010000519.1 GCA_903904805.1 uncultured Rhodospirillales bacterium | reverse complement strand
GGATATCAGGGCCTCCGGCCTCTCCCCACGCTCCAAGCGCCCGGGTTCTAAGGGCTCCGCCATGAGCGGGGTCCAGGGGCAGAGCCCCTGGCCTTAACCCGTTCTAGAACGGTATCTCGTCATCAAGCTCGCTCCCGCCACGGGGCGCATCCCAGCTGTCGCCGCCGCCGCGGGCTGGCGCCGGGCGGGCCGCGGGGCGGGCCGCCGGGGCGCGTTGGGCATAGCCGCCGGCATCACCCATGCCTTCGCCGCGGGGGCTGTCGAGCATGGTGAGTTCGCCCTTGAACTGGGTGAGCACCACTTCGGTGGAGTATTTCTCGACACCCGCCTGGTCGGTCCATTTGCGGGTTTGCAGGGAGCCTTCGATATAGACTTTGCTGCCCTTTTTCACGTAGCGCTCCACCACGTCGGCGATGCGTTCATTGAACACGACCACGCGGTGCCACTCGGTCTTTTCCTTGCGTTCGCCGGAGGCCTTGTCGGTCCAGGTTTCCGAGGTCGCGACCGAGAAATTGGCGATCTTGCTGCCGCTTTGCAGCGTGCGGATTTCGGGGTCCTTGCCGAGATTGCCGACCAGAATGACCTTGTTGACGCTGCCTGCCACCACACGCTCCCTTGCACTGCCCGCAACCTTTGCGCGAGCTTTCTGAAACTAAGCACACGCGAACCGCATGTTCCAGCGTTTCGCACCTGATCCCGATCATGCCCACGACTCTGGCCCCTTTGCAGGCGCCGACCCCGATGCCATATCACGGGAACACCACAAGAACACTCCCTTTCCCGCCCATCATCATTCCCACCACTTTGTCAGGGTGCTGCCGCATGGCTGGCTTCATAACCGTGCGCGGCGCGCGCGAGCATAATCTGAAGAACATCGATGTCGCGATTCCGCGCGACAGCCTGACGGTGATCACCGGGCTGTCCGGCTCGGGAAAGTCGTCGCTGGCGTTCGACACGATCTATGCCGAGGGCCAGCGGCGCTACGTCGAGAGCCTGTCGGCCTATGCGCGGCAGTTCCTCGAACAGATGGGTAAGCCGGATGTGGATGCCATCGAGGGGCTCTCGCCGGCGATCTCGATCGAGCAGAAGACCACGAGCCGCAATCCGCGCAGCACGGTCGGCACGGTGACGGAAATTCATGACTATATGCGCCTGCTGTGGGCGCGGGTGGGGGTACCCTATTCGCCGGCGACGGGGCTGCCGATCGAGGCGCAGACGATCAGCCAGATGGTGGATCGCGTGATGGCGATGGAGCAAGGCACGCGGCTGCTGATGCTCGCGCCTGTCGTGAATGACCGAAAGGGCGAATATCGCAAGGAACTCGCGGAGTTGCAGCGCCGCGGCTTCACCCGGGTGAAGGTGGACGGCACGATCTATGAGATCGGCGAGGTGCCGGCGCTCAATCGCAAGATCAAGCATCAGATCGAGGCGGTGGTCGATCGGCTGGTGGTGAAGGGGGATATCTCGCAGCGGCTGGCCGACAGTTTTCAGACAGCGTTGGGCCTGTCGGATGGGGTGGTCTACACGGAGGATGCGACATCGGGGGCACGCACGGTGTTTTCCTCGCGCTTCGCCTGCCCGGTGTCGGGCTTTTCCATCGCCGAGATCGAGCCACGGCTGTTCAGCTTCAACAGCCCGCATGGCGCCTGCCCGGCCTGCGATGGCCTGGGCGTGGAGCTGTTCTTCGACCCGATGCTGGTGGTGCCGAGCGAGTTGCTGAGCCTGGCGGATGGTGCGGTCTCACCCTGGATCAACGCGAAGTCGCCCTATTATGACCAGACGCTGCAAAGCATCGCCAGACATTACAAGGCCAGCATGCGCGCCCCGTGGCAGGATCTGGCCGAGGATGTGCGGCAGGCGATCCTGTATGGCAGCGGCAAGGATGAGATTTCCTTCGCCTACAAGGATGGCATCCGCAGCTACACGGTGAAGAAGCCGTTCGAGGGCGTGTTGCATAATCTGCAGCGGCGCTATCAGGAAACCGACAGCGCGTGGGTGCGCGAGGAGCTGTCGCGCTATCAGGCGGAGAAGCCCTGCGCGGTGTGCAATGGCGCGCGGCTGAAGCCCGAGGCGCTCTCGGTGAAGGTCGCGGGAAAGAACATCTCCGAGGCGTCGGAGCTGTCGATCGCGCATGCGCATGAATGGTTCGAAACGGTCGAGCCGCAGCTGACACCGCAGCGGCAGGAGATCGCGCGGCGCATTCTGCGGGAGATCAACGAGCGGCTGCGGTTTCTGGTGGATGTCGGGTTGGATTATCTGACCCTGGCGCGGGGGTCGGCGAGCCTGTCGGGTGGCGAGAGCCAGCGCATCCGCCTGGCGAGCCAGATAGGCTCAGGGCTGACGGGCGTTCTGTATGTGCTTGATGAGCCCTCGATCGGACTGCACCAACGCGACAATGAGCGGCTGCTGGGCACGCTGCGGCGGTTGAAGGCGCTGGGCAATACCGTTCTTGTCGTGGAACATGATGAGGATGCGATCAGGGCGGCGGATCATCTGATCGATATGGGGCCGGCTGCCGGCGTGAATGGCGGCCATGTGGTGGCGCAGGGCACGCCGGACCAGGTGGCAGCCAATCCGGCGTCGCTCACCGGTGATTATCTGTCGGGGCGGCGGGCCATCGCGGTGCCGCTGGTTCGGCGGCCGGTGGATCGCAAGCGGATGCTGAAGATCATCGGTGCACGCGGCAACAATCTGAAAAATGTCACCGCCGAATTCCCGTTGGGCACGTTCACCTGCGTGTCGGGCGTGTCGGGCGGCGGCAAATCGACCTTGGTGGTGGACACGCTCTACAAAGCCGTCTCGCGCCGGCTGAT
>CAIVDX010000518.1 GCA_903904805.1 uncultured Rhodospirillales bacterium | reverse complement strand
TCCCAAATAAACCAATCAGCCAAAGCCAACCAATCCATCCACACTCATCCCCAGCTCTCGCTAGAAATAACAGAGACGCCGTCCACGTATCCCTTCCATACAGATACAATTGTCAAAGACCACCCGGTTCGCACGCGCTCCGAAGAGGAGCAGGCCGAACCGGCGAGACCGTCAGCGGCAACACCGCGTCGGGAGGCGCTGTCTAGGCGCCTCACCTTCACGTGTCAACGCGATGACAGTGTGTTTTTCGCAACCCTGCCATTTTCATTCTTCGCAGTTGCAGCAAGGAAAGTTTGTCAGCGATGCAGACCTTTTGCGCCGCAAGCATGCTCACGCGGCGGCCATGCGTCAAATGCATGACAAGCTTAAATCCATCTGAATTGTGCATGAGCGCCGCATCGCCATGCGGCGAAATACCGCTAATTCCGCGGCAAAATCGCCCGTTCCGGCGCATCGGGGTTTTGCGCGCGATGGCGCAGCAAATGATCGGCGAGCACGCATGCCATCATCGCCTCACCCACCGGCACCGCGCGAATGCCCACGCACGGGTCGTGACGGCCCCTGGTGGTCACGTCCACCTCGTTGCCGTTCTCATCGACGCTTTCACGCGGAATCAGGATCGAACTGGTCGGCTTCACGGCGAACCGCAGCACGACCGGCTGGCCGGTGGAGATGCCGCCGAGAATGCCACCGGCATGATTTGATGCGAAGGTGACATGGTTTCCGTCCATGCGCATCTCGTCGGCATTGCCTTCGCCGCGCAGCGCGGCAGAGGCGAAGCCATCGCCGATCTCGACCCCCTTCACCGCATTGATGCCCATGATCGCGGCGGCCAGGTCGGCATCCAGCTTGCCGTAGATCGGCGCGCCCAGGCCCGGCGGCAGCCCGTCGGCCACCAGTTCGATCACCGCGCCCACCGATGAGCCGGCTTTGCGGATGGCCATCAGCTCGCTCTCCCAGGCCGCAGCGGCCACGGGATCGGGACAGAACAGGGGGTTGGCATCGACCTGGGACCAGTCCCAGCGGCTGCGCTCGATCTGCTGGTCACCCATCTGCACCATCGCGCCGCGAATGCGCACGGCATCGCCCAGGATGGCACGCGCCACCGCGCCGGCGGCGACGCGGCTTGCCGTCTCCCGCGCCGAGGAGCGGCCGCCGCCGCGATAATCGCGAATGCCGTATTTGAGGTGATAGGTCAGGTCGGCGTGACCGGGCCGGAAGCGGGTGGCGATCTCGCCATAGTCGCGCGAGCGCTGGTCGGTGTTCTCGATCATCAACGCGATCGGCGTGCCGGTGGTGCGGCCATCCATCACGCCGGAGAGGATGCGCACCTGGTCCGGCTCGGCGCGCTGTGTGGTGAGGCTCGACTGACCTGGCCGGCGCTTGTCGAGCCAGGGCTGGATGTCGGCCTCTGTCAGCGCGATGCGCGGCGGACAGCCATCGACCACGCAGCCGATCGCCGGCCCATGGCTTTCGCCCCAGGTGGTGACGCGGAACAGATGGCCGAAGCTGTTGAAGCTCATGGGTTAATCGGTAACGGCGGCGATATCCGGCGCCTTCGGGTTCTTCATGCCCACCGTGTGATAGCCGCTGTCGACATGATGCACCTCGCCGGTGACACCCGATGAGAGATCGCTGAGCAGATACAGGCCGGCGCCGCCGACATCCTCGATGGTGGTGTTGCGCTCGAGCGGCGCGTTCAGCTGGTTCCATTTGAGGATGTAATGGAAATCCCCGATCCCGCTGGCTGCCAGTGTCTTCACCGGGCCCGCGCTGATCGCGTTCACGCGGATGCCGTCGCCGCCGAAATCGGCCGCGAGATAGCGCACCGAGGCCTCCAGCGCCGCCTTGGCCACGCCCATCACGTTGTAGTGCGGCACCACCCGCTCGGCGCCGAGATAGCTCAGCGTCAGCAGTGAGCCGCCCGGCTTCATCATCGCCGCCGCCCGGCGCGCCACCGCGGCGAAGCTGTAGCAGCTGATGTCCAGCGCCTGCTGAAACACCTCACGCGGCGTGTCGACATAGCGGCCGCGCAGGAAGTTCTTGTCGGCGAAGCCAATGGCGTGCACCAGGAAATCGAGCCCACCCCAGGCCTCCTGCAGGGACGCGAAGGTGGCGTCGATATCCTCGTCACTGCTGACATCGCAGGGCAGCACGAGCGAGGAGCCAATACTGTCGGCCAGCGGCTTCACGCGCTTGCCCAGAGCCTCGCCCTGAAAGGTGAAGGCGAGCTCGGCGCCCTGCGCGGCGCAGGCGGCGGCGATGCCCCAGGCCAGCGAGCGGTTGTTGGCGACACCCATCACCAGCCCGCGCTTGCCCAGCATCAGGGTGCCGCGTGGCAGGGTGAGTTCTGTTGGGGCCTCAGGCATGGCGTATCCTTGCTCGCGTTGCGTCCGGCAGCGGATATTTCTAGCACGGCCACGCCGGACGCGGACCAGTTCGCGATCAGGTGACACGGCTGGCGCACGCACGGCAAGTGCGCCGGCTTGATCCATCTCCTGGTCAAGCCGGGGGTTCGGGGCCAGATGGGGCGTGAAAGGACAACACATGACTGAACAGCTGGACCCCACGATCGACCCGTTCATCCGCTTCGACGCCTGGCTGGCCGAGGCGATCGCCGCCGAACCCAATGATCCCAACGCGATGTGCCTGGCCACCGCGGATGCCCAGGGCCGGCCCTCGGCACGCATGGTGCTGCTGAAGGGCCATGATGCCGGCGGCTTCGTGTTCTACACCAACCGCACCAGCCGCAAGGGCGACGAGCTGGCCGCCAATCCGCATGCCGCCCTGCTGTTCCATTGGAAGAGCCTGCGCCGGCAGATCCGCATCGAGGGTGCGATCGCGCCCGCCAGCGAGGCCGAATCGGACGCCTATTTCGCCTCCCGCGCCCGCATTTCCCGCCTCGGCGCGCTGGCCTCTGAGCAGTCCCGCCCGCTGGCCGACCGGGCGATCTTCGAGGCCCGGGTGGCCGAGCTCGACACAGCCTATCCCGGCGAGGTGCCGCGCCCGCCGCATTGGGGCGGCTACCGGGTGATCCCCGAGGCGATCGAATTCTGGCAGGACATGCCCTTTCGGCTGCATGACCGTCTGGTCTATCGCCGCGAGGGCAACGGCTGGGCCGTCACCCGCCTGTATCCGTGATCCCTGCCACGCAACATGAGGCCGCGCGCCTGCTCCGCGAACTGGCCGGGGCGGACCCGATCGAGACGCATGTCTCGGCGGTGTTCGTTGGCGCGGACACCGTCTGGAAGCTGAAGAAGGCCGTCAATCTCGGCTTTCTCGACTTCACCACGCTGGAGGGCCGCGCCCGCATGCTGCGGCGCGAGCTGGCGCTGAACGCGTCGGCCGCGCCTGGCTTGTATCGCGATGTGGTGGCGATCATCGAGGGGCCGGGCGGGCCCGCCCTGTCGACGGCGGCCGGCGAGGGTCGGGTGCTCGATTATGCGCTGCGCATGGCGCGTGTGCCGGCCGCGGATTTTCTCGACCATATGGCCGCCGCCGGGCGCCTGCGCCCGCCGCTGCTGCGCGAGCTGGCCGACGCGGTGGCCGATTATCACGATCATCTCGCCCCGGCCGGCGCCGACCCGGTCGCCGCCCTCGGTCGCATCATCGCCGGCAACCGGGCGGCCGCGCTGGCCGCCGGGCTCGCCGCCGACGACGTGGCCTGCGCCTCCGAAGGCGCACAGGCCGCACTCGAGGCGCGCGCCGCCTGGCTGACCTCGCGCCGGGCCCGCGGCTTCATCCGCCGCGCGCATGGCGACCTGCATCTGGGCAATCTGTGCCTGTGGCACGGCCATCCCGTGCCGTTCGACGCGCTGGAGTTCGATGAGGCGATGGCGACCATCGATCTCGGCTATGATCTCGCCTTTCTGCTGATGGACCTGCAGCTGCGGCTCGGCCGGGCAGCGGCGAACCTGGTGCTGAACCGCTATGTGGCGCGCACCGGTGACGCGGAGCTGGTGCATGGCCTGAAGCTGTTCCTCAGTCTGCGCGCCATGGTGCGGGCCCATTGCCTCGCCGCGACAGGACAGTCCGGCGCGCGCTATCTGGCCGCCGCCGAGGCGTTTCTGGCGCCGGCCGCTCCGGTGGTGATCGCCATCGGCGGGCTGCAGGGCAGCGGCAAGAGCAGTCTGGCAGCCGCCCTCGCCCCGGAGATCGGTGCCGCCCCGGGCGCGGTGATCCTGCGCAGCGACGCCATCCGCAAGCGTATCTTCGCCGCCGCCCCGGAGCAGCCCCTGGCGCTGTCCGCCTACGAGACCGCCGGTAACCGCGCCACCAACAGCGCTATGCTGGCCGAACTTGGCGCCGCCGTGGCGGGGGGCCACAGCGTGATCCTTGATGCCACCTTCCTCGACCCCGCGCAGCGCGAGGCGGTGGCGGCGATCTGTGCGGGCACCCGCTTCGTCGGCATTTGGCTGAGCGCGCCGCTGGAGGTGCTGGAGCAGCGTGTGGCGGCCCGACGCAACGATGCCTCGGATGCCGATGTGGCGGTGCTGCGCGCCGCCGCCGCGCGCGCGCCCGGTGCCGGCAGCTGGACCGCGGTGGACGCCACCGATTCCGGCCGCGCGCTGCGGGCCATCCGGGCCGCGGTTGCCGCCCGCATGGCCCTGCCGGCCTAGCGCATGCGCCTTGTCCTCCTGGCCCTGCTGTTCGCCCCCGGCCTCGGCCATGCCGCCGAGCTGATCGTGGAGCTGCCCGGCATCCGCGCCAGCACCGGCCATGTGCGCCTGGGCCTTGCTTCCAGCGCGGCGGAATTCCCCGATCATGCCACCAGCACCGCGAGCCCGGCGGCCGCGCCAGGCACGGTGCGCGCGGTCTTTCACGGCATCCCGCCGGGCCGCTACGCGGTGTCTGCTTTTCTCGACCCTGACGACCTGAACCGGCTCTCAACCGGGCTGTTTGGCATTCCCAGCGAGCCCTACGGCTTCAGCAACGATGCGCGCGGCACCTTCGGGCCGCCGAGCTGGGAGCGGGCGAGCGTGAGCGTGCCGAGCCAGGGGGCGACGATCACCATTCATCTTCGTTAGAGGGGTCATCTTCGTAAGGAGAGCGAAGAAAGAATGGTCGTTGTTGGAAAAAGGACCAAAAAACCGTTGAAATTTTGGTGCGGTGCAGCGTCATCACCGCACCAGGCTCCCAAAAATTCTTTGATACTTTCTTTCAGGAAAGAACAATCTTGCCTGCTTTCAATAACTGCCCCCCACTCAGCGCTGTGCTATAAAGCCCCGACCAACACAAGGGCCGACCCACGGCCCGCCGACCCGAAGGAGACACCCATGGCCATCCGCAAACTGCTCCTGCCGCTGACCGGCACCGAAGCCGGCGAAGCCGCGTTGGCCACCGCGCTGATGATCGCACAGAAATGGGATGCCCATGTCGCCGCCCTGCATGTGCGCATCGACGCGCGCGACGTCGCCCCGCTGGCCGGCGAGGGGCTCTCTGGCGCGATGATCGAGGAGATGATGAGCGCCACCGAAAAGGAGGCGAATGATCGCTCCGGCGCGGTGCGCACAATGTTCGACCGTTTCGCTGCCGCCCACGGCGTGGTGCTGGCCGACGCGAAGGCCGGGCTTGATTGCGCCTCGGCCCATTTCACCGCCATCGTTGGCCGCGAGGAGGAGGTGGTCGCCCAGCAGGCGCGGCTGTCCGATCTGATCGTGGTGCCGCACCCCGAAGGCGCGGATGAGACATCATCCTCCGAGGCGCTGCATGCCGTGCTGTTCGATTCCGGCCGCCCGGTGCTGATCGCCCCGCATGTCGCACCGGCCACCATCGGCACCCGCGTGTGCATTGGCTGGAACGGCACCGCGGAATCCGCCGCCGCGGTCGCCGCCGCCATCCCCTGGCTGCAGCGCGCGGACGCGGTGCGCATTCTCACCGCCGAGGGCTATCACCGCCGCGGCCCCTCGGCCGCCGAACTGGCCGCCTATCTGGCGCTGCACGGCGTGCATCCGGAGATCACCAAATTCACCTCCGTTGACAACTCGGTCGGCGCCGGCCTGCTCGCCGCTGCGGCGGACTTCCATGCCGACCTGCTGACGCTGGGCGCCTATTCGCATTCCCGCCTGCGCCAGCTGATACTGGGCGGTGTCACCCGGCATGTGCTGGAGCGCTCGAAGCTGCCGGTTCTGATGAACAGGTAGGTCGTCACGCGATTGTCATAAATCGCGGAAACCCGTTCTTTTCTCTGGAAACTTCCGATCTGGGAGGGCCCCGGCCGCGAATTGCGCGCGGCCGGGATGACACGCGCCCAAGCCTGGGCTAAGGGCGCGGGGCAACCTCCAACGACGGGCGGCGCCATGGCGACGAGCAGCAGCCTTCCAGACCTGGCAACCACCCGTCGACTGCCCAATGGCTTCGACGCCTTCGCGCTCATCTGCATCATCGGTGCACTGATCGCGGTC
>CAIVDX010000517.1 GCA_903904805.1 uncultured Rhodospirillales bacterium | reverse complement strand
TTTGGAGGCGATGATCGGGGGGCAGGCGGGGTGGCAGGATGGACAGAAAGTGGCTGAAACGCCTGATTTCCAAGGCGCCACCACGCAGAGTTTGGATTACGGCGTCGTTGCTCGACCGGTCAAGTCAGCATTTATACCTGCATCGATCATGGCTGCCCCGACATCGTCGCCCCGACATGGCTGCCCCGCAGGTGGCGAGGCGGCTACCCCACCTACCGAAACGGCCCCGCTCGCCGGCCCCGCTCACCGGGCACGCCCATCAGCCACCTCACCGGCGCAGGCCGCGCCGTCGCCGATCAGCCCAACCGGGGCGACCAGCTCGGGCCGGAGGCATCGGTCGGGGTGGGCAGCACGCGTTCGTTGAAGCCGGTGATGTCGATGCTGACCAGGCGCGAGCCATAGCCGCTGCCCCGGTTGTCGCGCGCCGCACTGGTGCGCCAGAACATCAGCACGCGGCCGTTCGGGCAGAAGGTTGGGCCTTCCACCGAGAAACTTTCCGACAGGATGCGCTCGCCCGAGCCATCCGGGCGCATCACCCCGATCGCCCAGTTCGCACTGCCCAGGCGGGTGAAGGCGATCAGGTCGCCGCGCGGCGACCAGACCGGGGTGGCATACTGCCCATTGCCGTAGCTGATCCGCCGGACATTGCCGCCGCCGGCATCCATCACGAACAATTGCTGATCGCCGCTGCGGTCGGAGTTGAACACGATCTGGCTGCCATCGGGGCTGTAGCAGGGGCTCACATCGATGGCGCCGGAATTGGTCAGTCGCCGCACCCCGCGCGAACCCAGCTCCACCGAAACAATGTCGGAGCCGCCTCCGCGCGAGACCGACATCAGCACGCTGCCGCCATCGGGCGCAAAGCGTGGCGAGAAGCTCATGCCGTCGAACTCGCCGAGCACCGACTGCCGGCCGGAGGCGAGGTCCATCAGATACACGCGCGGGCGGTTGTTCTGGTAGCTCATATAGGCGAGCTGCTCGCGCGATGGATGGAAGCGCGGGGTCAGCACCATCCAGCTGCCATCGGTGAGATAGCGGGTGTTCTGGCCATCCTGGTCCATCAGCGCGATGCGGGTGGTGCGCCGGTCGCGCGGGCCGGTGGACGCGACATAGGCGATATGGGTGTCGAAATAGCCTTTCTCGCCCAGCAATCTTTCATAGATCACATCGGCCATGATGTGCGCGATGCGGCGCCAGTGGGCGGCATCGGCGGTGTAGGCGGTGCCCTGGATCTGGGTCTGCGGCAGAATGTCCCACAGGCGGAACTCGATGCGCACCTGCCCGCCCTGGTTCTCCGCCCGACCGGTCACCAGCGCCTGCGCGCCCACGCCGGTCCATTTCGACCAGGCCGGGATGTCGCCCGCCGGTGCGGCGCCATAGGCCTGCTGGGAGATCACGCGGAACAGGCCGCAGCCTTCGAGGTCGGCGGAGATCACGCCGGCGATCTGCGCGCCCAGCGTGGGGTCGCCGCCCAGCGCGGGCAGCGCGATCGGGATCGGCGCTGCGCGGGCGCGGTCCACATCGATCACCGCGCTGGCCGCGCCGGCGGCCAGCACCGGGCTGGCCAGCGACGTGGCCAGCAGGCTGGCGCCGCCGCCAAGCAGGGCGCGCCGGTTCAGGGTCGGCAGGATCAGTGTGTTGGGCATCGTCGGCTCCATCAGAGCTGGCAGTTGCGGGAGGCGTGAACGGTGGGGCTCACGGGCTGAAGCGGAAATCGAAGGTGCGGGTGGCACCGAGCATCGCGGCGGGCAGGGGCAGTTTGGCGCAGCGCGCATCCATCACCGCGCGGATGGCGCGTTCGCTGAAGGCGCGGAACACCGGGTTGGACATGCGCCCGCGATCCTCGTCGGCAACCTTGGCGCTGCGCACAATGCCAGAGGAATCGGTGATCACCTGCAGACGCACCTGCAACTTGTCGGCATCGAGCGCGCCGGCATCACGCGTCCAGCATTCGCGCACCTGGTCGCCGATGGCACGCCGCGCGTCGGCCGAGAGCGCGTTGGTGTCGGACCCGTTCGGGGTGCCGCCGCCATTCGGCGCGCCGCCCTGTGCCGGATTGTATTTTGCCGTCGGCGGCTGCTTCTGCGCCAGCGCCCGCAGCTTCTCCAGTGTGTTCTGCAACTCCCGTGACTCAGGCGCGGGATTTTTCGTCGGGTTGGGCTGCGCGTTGGGCGCGGGCGGGGTGGTGACGGGCACCGGCGGCGGCGGCACCGGCGTTGGCGGCAGCGGGATCTGCGAGGCCTGCGGCGGGCTGGGCGCGGCCGGCGGCGGCACCACAGAGGGGCTGGGCGAGATGTCGGTGGGCACCGGCGGCGCCGTGCTGGGCGCGGTGGCGGTCGAGGGTGAGGGCGGCGGCGGCGGCGGTGGCGGCGGCGGTGGCGGTGCCACCGAGACCGGCTGGTTCTTTGGCGGCTCCACCGCGGGCGGCTGGTCGGCAGGGCTCGGCGCCGGCGCGACGGCCGGCGTGGGCGCCGGCTTGTCGGCGCGCTGGGTGGGCTGGGTTGGGCCGAAATCGACCGCGAAGCCGATCTCCTCGGGCGGCTCCTCGGGCTTGCTCGAGGGCAGCACGATCAGCATCGCCGCCAGCAGCCCGAGATGGATCGCCGCCGAGAATGCCAGCGGCCGTCGCAGCCCGGGGTCGGTCGGAGACAGGGTGGCGTGCGACACGCCGTCCTCCGCCCTAGCGGCCCGCGGGCCTGGCTGGCGCGGCCCCCGAGCGCGGTCCGACCGAGGCGGCAGGCGCGGCCGCGCGAGCCGGCGGCGCGACGAGCATCGTGCTGAA
>CAIVDX010000516.1 GCA_903904805.1 uncultured Rhodospirillales bacterium | reverse complement strand
TGCCACCATCGCCCGTCTCGAGGCGGCCGGAGTGATTTATGAGGGGGTGCTGGAACCGCCCAAGGGCAAGACGCCCGACGATTGGGAGCCCCGTGCGCAGACCCTGTTCCGCGCGACCGAGTTCGGCGATGACGTCGATCGCCCGCTGCGCAAATCCGATGGCACCAACACATATTTCGCCAACGACATCGCCTATCATAACGACAAGATGGCCCGGGGCGCTGCCCTGATGATCGACGTCTGGGGGGCCGACCATGGCGGCTACGTGCCGCGCATGCAGGCCGCGGTGCGCGCGCTGTCAGGTGAGAAAGACCGGCTGCAGGTGGTGCTCTGCCAGATCGTGCATGTGCTGCGCGGCGGCGAGCCTGTGCGCATGTCCAAACGCGCCGGCACCTTCGTCACCCTGCGCGACCTGCTGGAGGAGGTGGGCAAGGACGCGGTGCGCTTCACCATGCTCACCCGCAAATCCGACGCTCAAA
Organism: uncultured Rhodospirillales bacterium; assembly: GCA_903904805.1. Classification (GTDB taxonomy): domain Bacteria; phylum Pseudomonadota; class Alphaproteobacteria; order Acetobacterales; family Acetobacteraceae; genus CAIVDX01. Next base: position 3,822 of record CAIVDX010000516.1, on the reverse strand, counting down.
TGGAATTCGACCTCGAGGCTGCCGTCGCGCAGACCCGCGACAACCCGGTCTTCTATGTTCAATATGCCCATGCTCGCTGCCGCTCGGTGCTGCGCGCGGCGGCCGAGCAGGGGGCCACCGCCGGCGCCGATCTTACCTCGCTGAGCGCCGAGCCGGAGATCGCGCTGATCCGCCGCCTCGCCTCCTGGCCACGCACAGTGGAAAGTGCCGCGTTGGCACGTGAGCCCCACCGAATCGCTTTCTACCTCTATGATCTCGCGTCAGACTTCCACGCTTTGTGGAATCGGGGCCGCGACGATGCCACGCTGCGCTTCCTGCAGGCCGACCGTCCCGCCGAGACCGCCGCCCGCGTGGCGCTGGTCAATGCGGTCGCCACGGTCATCCGGTCAGGGCTGGCGGTGCTCGGAGTGACCCCCGTGGAAGAGATGCGATAACGGGGAAAGCGGTGACACTTGGCGTATGATGAGCTCGACATTCCGGTGGCCGGCCCGCGTTCGGCCCCGCAGCTGTCCTATCGCCGCCAGCGTGAGGCCAACCATGATGGACTGCGCCGACTCCTCGTCATCGTCGGCGGCGTGGCGGCGGCGCTTCTGCTCGTGATCGCTGCCTTCTCGCTCGGCGGCTCCCGCTCCGGCTCCGGCCAGGTTCCCGTCGTGCAGGCCGATCCACGCCCGGTTCGGGTGCGCCCGGCCGACCCCGGCGGCATGCAGATCGCCGGCCTCGATGACGATCTGACCACAGGCGATGGTCATAGCGACACACTTGCCGCGCCCGACGAAACCCCCAACCCGGCCGCCCTGCGCGCCCAGAGTCTCAGTGAGGCTCGCGCCGAAGCGCAGCGCCAGGCAGCACTCGCACCGCCGCCACCGGTCGTTGCCCCAACAGCGCCAGCCGCGCCGCCGGCCGCCACCCTAGTGCAGCCCGCGCCGAAGCAGGCCACGCAAGTCGGCCTGCCGGCGGACGCTGGGCAGCCCACCCCGGCGTCGCCGGCGACTGCCGCGCCTGGCAGGATCGAGGTCCAACTCGCGGCGCTCACCAGCGAGGCGGCCGCGCAGGCCGAGTGGAAGCGTCTGGCCGCGCGTGCCCCCGGCCTGCTCAACGGCCACCAGCCCGACATCAGCCGCACCAGCCACGACGATCACGTGTTCTGGCGCCTGCGCACCGGTGGCTTCGCCGATGTCGCCGCGGCGACGAAATTCTGCGTCCAGGTGCGCGCCGCCGGCGCGGTCTGCTCGCTGGCCAATTTCTGAGATAATGCGCTCTGCCATTGTCGGCCTGGCCGGCCCCGTGCTCGCGGCCGACGAGGCCAAATTGCTGCGTGAACTGCCGCCCGCCGGAGTGATCCTGTTCCGCCGCAACATCATTGACCCACCCCAACTTGCCCAGCTGATGGCCGATCTGCGCGCCGTGCTGCCGGCCCGCGCGGTGCTGATGGTCGATCAGGAGGGGGGGCGCGTTGCCCGTCTGCGCCCGCCGCACTGGTATGATCATCCACCCGCCGCTGCCATCGGCGCGCTCTTTGCCCACGACCCGCTCGCCGGGCGCCAGGCGGCGTTCCTCACCGGTGCGCTGATCGGGTTGGACTGCCGCGCGGCGGGCTTCGATCTTGTCGCCGCCCCTGTGCTGGACCTCGCATTGCCCGAGGGGCACGAGGTGATCGGCGACCGCGCCTTCGCCTCGGACCCTCACGCGGTGGCCCTGCTCGGCGGCGCGGTGGCCGAGGGTCTGCTCGCCGCCGGACTCCAGCCGATCATCAAGCACGCTCCCGGACATGGCCGCGCCCCGCTCGACAGCCATCTCGCGCTGCCCCGCGTCAGCGCCGACGCCGCCACGCTCGCCGCGGACCTGGACCCCTTCGCCCGGCTGCACCATCTTCCCTGGATGATGACCGCGCATGTCTGTTTCGACGCCTGGGACGCCGGCCGCCCGGCCACCCTCTCGCCTTTGGTCATTGGCGGGGTGATCCGCGGCCAGATCGGCTTTGCCGGCCTGCTGATGACCGACGACCTGGCGATGCAGGCGCTCTCCGGTGGCCCCGCCGAGCGCGCCACCGCCGCCTTCGCCGCCGGCTGCGACATCGCGCTGCACTGCTCCGGCATCGCCGACGACACCCGTGCGGTGCTCATGGCCAGCCCCCAGGTCGGCCCGCGCGTTGCCGGGCTGATGGGTGCCGCCGTCAATCAGGCCGCGCGCAACCGGCGGGGCACGCTCTCGGCTGCCGTGCTGGCCGACGCGAGGGCGGAGCTGCTGGCGTGACAGGCATGATCACCACCCTGCTGCTGTCGATCATCCCCGCGGTGATCGCCATCACGCTGCACGAGGCCGCGCATGGCTATGCCGCCTGGGCGCTCGGTGACAGCACCGCCCGCGATGCCGGCCGGCTGTCATTGAACCCGCTGCGCCACGTCGACCGCGTCGGCACCATCATCCTGCCCGGCGTGCTGGTGATTGGTCAGTTGCTGACGATCGGCCGCGTGGAGTTCCTGTTCGGCTGGGCCAAGCCGGTGCCGGTCAATGCCTGGGCGTTCAAAAACCCGCGCCGCGGCATGGCGATGGTCGCCGCCGCCGGCCCGGCGATGAATTTCGCCCTCGCCTGGCTCACCGCCTTATGCTTCCACGGCTTCTCGCTGGTTCCTGACGCCTGGGCCGACGACGTCGCCGACATGCTGCAGATGTTCATGCTGGTGAATCTGGTGCTCGGCCTGTTCAACCTGCTGCCGATTCCACCGATGGATGGCGGGCGCATCATGGTCGGCATCCTGCCGCTGGCACTCGCGCGTGGCTGGGCGAAGCTGGAGCGGGCAGGGCTGGCCATCGTGCTGCTGCTGATCCTGGTGCTGCCCAATCTTGGCCCGTCTCTGGGCATCCATTTCGACCCGGTGCACGATCTGCTGGAGCGCGCTCTGCCCGGGGCGATGCGTCTGGTAATGCGCGCCGCCTTCTTTCATGTCTGACGGCCATGTCTGAAGCCGCGCCGCCCGACGCCGTGCCCGACCAGCTGCTGCTGCGGCTGGAGGGCTTCGAGGGCCCGCTTGATCTGCTGCTCGAGCTCGCCCGCGGCCAGAAGGTCGATCTGGCGAAAATCTCAATCCTCGCTCTGGTCGAGCAATATCTTGCCGTCGTCGAGCGCGCGCGCAAAATCCGCATCGAGCTGGCCGCCGACTGGCTGGTGATGGCGGCCTGGCTCACCTGGTTGAAATCCCGCCTGCTGGTGCCCGAGGACCCGCAGGCCGAGGAGGCCGAGATCGCCGCCGAGGTGCTCACCACGCGCCTCGCCGAGCTGCAGGCGATGCAGGCCGCTGCCGCCTGGTTGGGCCAACGCCTGCAACTCGGCCGAGACGTGCATCGTCGCGGCAGCCCCGAATCGCTGACCGAGACCGACCGTTCCGGCCTGGCACTCGACCTGCCGATGCTGCTGCGCGCCTATCTCGTCGCCATCAAGCGCGGCACCGCCGGCTACAAATACTCGCCCAAACAGCTGCCCCTTTGGTCGGTGCAGGACGCGCTGGCCCGGCTCGGTCGCATGCTGGGCTCGGTGCCACCCTGGGCCAGCCTGGAGGCGTTCCTGCCCGACCAAATGAACGACCCGCTGCAACGCCGCGCGGCGATGTCGGCCACGCTGCTCGCCAGCCTGGAGCTCGCGCGCGGTGGCGGGCTGGAGCTGCGTCAGGAGCATGCCTTCGGGCCGATCCTGGTTGGCCCCGGCAGCATCGCCCCGCCGGACGACGATGATGGAGAATTGCCATGAGCGAGACCCAAACGGACCTCCCGCCGCCCCCCAGCGAGGCTGCGATCCGTCTGGCGGAGGCGCTGATTTTCGCC
>CAIVDX010000515.1 GCA_903904805.1 uncultured Rhodospirillales bacterium | reverse complement strand
CGATCCGGTGAGTGTTGGCGAGCGCGGGCTCGGGCTCGCCGACCCGCCGGGCCTCGCCCCGCGCATGGGAACGATCCGCACCGTCTACCCCGAGCTGACCGGCGGTCAGGTGGTCGCCGATGCCGTGGTGCCCGACCTCGGGGACTTCTTCGTCGGCGAGCGGGTGCGGGTGACGATCTCTACCGGCAGCCGGCAAACCATCCTTCTCCCCGCCGCCTTCGTATTCCGGCGCGGCGGCCTCGATTATGTGCGCCGGGAGCCCGGCGGCGATACCGTGGTGCAGACCGGCCCCGCCACCGGCGACGGCCGCCACGAGGTGCTTTCGGGATTGCAGGACGGCGACGTGGTGGTGATGCCATGAAACACGGCCTGTCGGGAGCGCTCACCGCGGTCTTCATCCGCTCGCCTTTAACGCCGTTGATGCTGCTGGCGGCCCTTGCGGTGGGACTGATGGCGCTCGCCTCGCTGCCCCGCGAGGAGGAGCCGCAAATCAGCGTGCCGATGGTCGACATCGTGGTGTCCGCCGACGGTCTCAAGGCCGCCGACGCCGCAGAACTGGTGACCAAGCCGCTGGAGCAGATCGTCAAGGGCATCGACGGCGTCGAGCACGTCTACAGCCGCACCGAAGACGACCGGGTGGTGGTCACCGCCCGCTTCGTGGTCGGCACCTCGGCGGACGATGCCATTCTGCGGGTCCATGCCAAGGTGCGGGCCAATTTCGACCGCAAGCCACTGGGCATTCCCGAACCGCTGATCGTCGGCCGCGGCATCAATGACGTCGCCATCTTGGTGCTGACCCTCTCCCCCCGCCCGGAGGCGGCGGAGCGCTGGACCGACGCTGCCCTCTACACCCTCGCCGCCGACCTCCAGGCCGAACTGGTCAAGGAGAGCGATGTCGGCCTCTCCTATCTGGTGGGCGGCCGGCCCGACCAGATCCGCGTCGAGCCCGACCCGGAGCGGCTGGCCCTGCTCGGCGTCACACTCAACCAGTTGGTGGATAAGGTCCGCCACGCCAACCGCTCGTTCCTGGTGGGGGCGCTGCGCGAGCCGGGAACGGCGGGCGGTGGCATCATGCTGCCGGTGGCCGCTGGACAGACCCTGGGGAACGTCGCCGATATCGGCCAGTTGCTGCTGACCACCCATGACGGCCGCCCGGTCTACGTCAAGGACGTGGCGCGGGTGGTGGTGGGAGCGCGTCCCGATGAGCAGCGGGTCTGGCACATGGCGCCCGATGGCAAGGGCGGTCTCACCCGTGTGCCGGCGGTCAGCCTCGCCATCGCCAAGCGCGCCGGCACCAACGCCGTGCTGATCGCCGACCGGGTGTTGAAGCGTCTCGAGACCGTACGAGGCCGCCTGATCCCCGACGGCATCGATGTCACCGTCACCCGCGATTATGGCAGGAGCGCCGACGACAAGGTCAACGAGTTGCTCTTTCATCTGGCGCTGGCCACCATCTCCATCGTCGCCCTGGTCGGCGTCGCGGTGGGGCGGCGCGAGGCGATGGTGGTCCTGGTGGTCATTCCCACCACCATCCTGCTGACCCTGTTCGCCTCCTGGCTGCTCGGCTACACCATCAACCGGGTCAGCCTGTTCGCCCTCATCTTTTCCATCGGCATTCTGGTCGACGACGCCATCGTGGTGGTGGAGAACATTGGCCGTCACTGGGCGATGGGCGACGGCCGCTCGCGTCTTCAGGCTGCCGTGGAAGCGGTGAGCGAGGTCGGCAACCCCACCATCGTCGCCACCCTGACGGTGATTGCTGCCCTGCTGCCGATGATGTTCGTTTCGGGACTGATGGGGCCGTACATGAGCCCCATTCCCGCCAACGCCACCGCCGCTATGCTGTTT
>CAIVDX010000514.1 GCA_903904805.1 uncultured Rhodospirillales bacterium | reverse complement strand
GCCCGACCGGCAGCGGCAAAACCACCACGCTCTACGCCGCGCTCGACCAGCTCAACCACCCCAGCCGCAAGATCCTCACCGTCGAGGACCCGATCGCGTATCATCTACCAGGCATCCACCAGCTGCAGATCCACCCGCAGATCGGGCTCGACTTTGCCGCCGCCCTGCGCGCCTTCCTGCGCCAGGACCCGGACGTGATGATGGTCGGCGAGATCCGCGACCGCGACACTGCCGACATCGCCGTCCGCGCCGCGCTGACCGGCCACCTGATCCTGTCCACCCTGCACACCAACAGCGCCGCCGCCGCGGTGACCCGGCTGCGCGACATGGGCATCGCCCCACCGCTGATCGCCGAAACCGTCGGCGCGGTGATCGCCCAGCGCCTGCTGCGCCGACTTTGCCCACACTGCCACGGTGATCTGCTCCGCGCGCCAGCTTGCCCGGGCTGCGAGGGCCGGCGCTATCGTGGCCGCACCGCCATCGTGGAAATCCTGCCCTTCACCGACGCCATCCGCCGCCAGATCATCGAGGGTGCCGACAGCGCCCGCATCGAGGCCACCGCCGCCGCCGAAGGCATGCTCACCATGCACCAGCACGGCCTCGCGCGAATCAGCACCGGCGACACCACTGCGGAAGAGCTATATCGGGTCACCCAGTCCGGCTAGCGCGCCCCGCACCGCCGGCAGGATCGTTGGAACCGGCAGGCTCAGGCCCGCCCGCGCGAGGTCGCGCACCGCAATTCCATCAGGCTGAATGAAGCGCAGCGGATTGTCGCGCGCATAGCTGTTCGGATTGCCTCCCTCCAGCGCCGCGAATGGCGCGGGTTGGACGAAGCGCCCGAGGCTCGGCGCGTAATCCCGCGCGCCCGCCTGATACAGCCCGCTGTCGGCATCGGCATACTGGCCAGGCAGGCGAAGCGCCTGCGCAACCACCCCGGTCTGGGTGGCCGGCGCACCGAACGGCTGCCAGCTCGCCGACCAGACCACCGAAGCCCGCGCGTCGGTCTCCGCCTCCGGCACGCCCTGCGCATTGGTGTGCACGGCCAGAAAGGTACCGGCAGCCGGATTGAACACCGCCACCGGCTCATCATCCAGCCAAATGGTGTCGAGCAACGCGACACCCGCCGCGCTCGCCTCCTCCAGAAGATGCCCGGCCTGGTCATGGATAAACACCGTGCTGACCCCAGCTCCGTCGGTCCTCACCGCCCGGCGGTTGAACCCGTCATAGAGATTACGTGCGATCAGAACACCATTCTCGCTCACCGTCTCGACCCTGCCTGCCTGCGTGTAGGTGAACTGCGTGGCCGTCTCACCGCTCTGCGTGATCGCGGCCAGCTGGCCTGCCGCCGTATACGCAAAGCCCAGCGTCCCGCCACCCGCCGCCACAGCGCCGGCCAGCAGATTGCTCCCGGGCGCCAGCGTATAGACTGCACCCTGATCAGCCAGCCGATTGCCCATCACGTCGTAACTGAACGACGCCACACCATACGTCCCGGTCGCAGACACCAGGCGATCCACCGCATCATAGACCAGACTCTGGCTGTTCGACGGCACGAGCAGATCGCTCACGCCCGCCAGATTGCCAGCCAGATCATAGCTGTACTGGATGTTTTTCACCGCCGCCGCACCGCCATCGATGACCTGGCTCACCCTGCCATCGAGGTCGCGCAGGATCTGGCGCGACACACCGTTGAACCAGCGCCAACCTCTCGGCGGGCCGAAGGGCTGATAGCCAACATTCGTGATCAGCGCGACCGACGCGCCACCTGGCGGCGTTGCCGTCAGCGCACTGATCCGTCCCATCGCATCCCGCGTGGCATGAACAACCAGACCGGACGGATAGGCGATCGCGGCGACGCGATCGGCAGGATCGAAACTGGTCAAAAGCGAAAAACGCACCCCACCGAATATCCGGGTTTGGCTCGTCAGATTGCCGCGCTGGTCATACCCAAGCGCCAGGCTGCCCGCTGCGTCGGTCATGCTGCTCAATCGACCGACACCGTAGCTGCCACCATCATACACCCGCGTGACCGTCTCCCCCGGCGCGCCCGCGTAGCTGGTGATCAATGGGCGCTGGAGGCTGTCAAAGCTGGTGTTGCCCACCACACCGCGCGCGTCGATCGTTTCTGTTTCGTCACCCACCTCATCGTGGCCATACAGGCTGACGCCACTGTCAGGACTGACGCGTTCGGTGAGTTGATCGAAGCCGTCAATCAGCATCGCCGTGCTGTTGCCCAGCGCATCGACAATACCAACCAGATGGTCCAGAGAGTCATAATTGAATGAGGTCTGCGCCCCCGTCGCATCAACCCGCGCGATCCGGCGGCCCAGCCCGTCAACCGCCCAGACGGTGGCATGGCCCAAAGGATCAGTGACCACCGACAGCGAATCATCCGCATTGTAAAGGTAACGTCTTGTCTGGCCCGCCGCGCCGACATCGGCGAGCAGTCGCCCGAACGGGTCGTAGCTCCAGCCATGCTCATAGCGCAGCGTGCCCGCTGCATCGGTGACGGCAACCGATATGCGGTTGCCGGCATTGTCCAGCCCGTATGAGATCGCATTGCCCAGCCCGTCGCTCACCCCAACCAACCGGTGCGCCCCATCATAGGCGAAGCCGAGCATGCTGCCGTCAGCCCAGCCCAGCGCCACAAGCTGCCCGGCGGCGTCGTAGCGGGCCGTCGTTGTCGCCCCGCCGCGAGTGACAGCGGTGATCTGGCCGCGCGCATTGGTGCTGAGCGTCGCCAAGACGCCGTTGGCATCGACGATCGCGCTCGGCCGACCGTTGGCATCAAACGCACTGACCCGCAGCGCCTGTCCCGCCGGGTTGGTGATGCTGACCAGGCGCCATTGGCTGTCATAGCCATACAGCGTCGTGTTGCCGAGCGGATCCGTGCTGCTGATACGCTGGCCAGCCGCGTTGAAGCCATAACTCCAGCTGCGCGACGCACCTCCCGCACTCACCGTGTGCTGCGTGAGATTGCCGGCTGCGTCGAAGAAATTCGTGATCGTCCGGCCCGGCGCCACAATCTGCGCGGCGCGTCGATAGACCAGGTTCCAACTGGTGCTGATGCTGCGCTCAATCTCCTGGCCCACCGCCTCGGTCCGCCGAAGCATCAGATTCGTCACCGGATCAAACGCCGCGGCGCTGCTGGTCGCCAGCAGATCCGTCGTCGCGGTCGGATTGCCATTGAGATCGAAGCTCGTGGTCTCTGCCGCACTGCTGTAATAATTCGCGCAGTTGGCCGGGCAGTTGCGCCAATGCGCCACTTGCAATGGCGTGCCCGCCACCACCCGCAGCGACACCACATGTTGCCCCCCCAGCGCATTGGTCCAGCTGACGCCGCCGGAGCCCAGCTGGCTGTCGTCGATCTGCACCGCGTCGGCCCCGCCAAAGCCCTGCGCGGCGATCACTCTGCCCTGCGCATCGTAGCTGATGGTCGACACCCGGTTGCCAAGCTCATCAATCACGCCGGTCAGGGCCCGCGCAAACAGGCTGTTCTCGTAGAGATAGCCAACAACCGCGCCATCGGGACGAGTGACACTCGACAGGCGGTTCTCCGCGTCAAGCGTGTAGATCGTCGTCGTGCCATCCGGCAGGGTCGCACCGATCTGCGGCGCGCTCGCGCCACCGCCATAGCTGAAGCTGATGGTTCGCCCGGCGGGGTCGCTCACCGACTGCAGCCGCCCCTTGCGGTCATAGGTCAGGCTCTGGCGCAGGCCCGCGCGATTGACGATGCCGAGCAAACGCCCCGCGGCGGAATAGATCTCCCTCTCACCGCCACAGCCGCGCAGCACCCACAGCTCACTCGCAGACCCTCCGCCCTTCACGACCAAGCCCGTTTGCGTCAGGCTCGCATTCACATCGATGTCGGGCACCCAGCGCGCCCCCTGCAGGGTGAAGCTCAGCGTCTGCCCATCGTCGCGGACAAGCCTCACCACACCAGAGGAGATCCGCACGAGCGCCCGCATATAGGAGAGCCGCCAGGCCAGGCCGAAATTGCTGATGCCTGCAAGCTGGCTGTTATAATGCCGTGTCAGGCTCAACGGAAACGGGCCGGTGCCCTGATAATCCTGCTCCTGTCGATAAAGATTGCCACTGGCCAGAGTCACGATGCCGGTCTGCGCGATCGGCAAAGTCGGCGACGGCGTGGCGCCGCAATTGCGGCTGCGCTGATCACCCAGCGCCTTTTGCGCAATCATCGCCGGGTTGAAGTTCTCGCAGCGCACGGCAGCGGCACCGCAGACCATCGCCTGCGCGCGGGCGCAATGCGGCACGCACCACAGCAGCAGCGCCACGAAAGCCGGCAATGCAACGCGGCACAGCGTCATCGCGTCACATCTGAAGGCTGAGCGACAGGCTGGGCGAGAGATTGCTCGCCGAGGCCGCCAGCAGGTAGGAGTTCTGTGTCGCGGTCTTGAACTGACCAGTTTGATCATACAACGAGACGCTGTAGGTCACGGTGATCGTTCCGGTGCGATCGTTGGCCAGAAAATAGTAGGGCGTCACCGGTGCGCAGGTCACCTGGCTGCCATTGATGGTGGCGTTCACGCTGCTGGTCGCCACCCCCGCGTGCGGGTCACTCGCGCTGAGGGTCAGCGCACAGCTGCCGGTGGTCGGCGCGAAGCTGCCCTGCAGATTGATGGTGAGATTGATGGTCACACTGCCCTGCAGGACCGTGGGGTTGTTCGAGATGGTGGCACCGCTGACGCGGGTCGGCAGCGCCAGGATCATCCCGGCCAGCACCGCCACACCGCCCCATCCGAACCGCATCAGACCTCCTCGCGCGATGCTCACTTGAACCGCCACTCAATCTAGCCGTGGCGCGTTAGCACAACGTTACCAACCCGGCGCCAAACTGCACCGCACGCATCAGGGAGATCCGCGTGCCCCGCTTCCGCATCAGGCTGATGACCGAGGACGGCCAGGTGATCCACACGGAGCTCACCGCTGACAGCCCGGCCATCGCCATCGAGACGTGCCGTCAGAGCGGGCATTATGTGCTGCGCTGCCGCCCGCATGGCTGGCCAAGCCGGCTCCTGGCCAGCCGCGCCCATCCACCGGCCGCGCCGCCCGGCCAGGCCACCTTGTTGCGCGAACTCGCCTGCCTGCTGCGTGACGGCGCCGAGGTCTCGCAGGCGCTGGAGATCCTCATCCCGCTGGAGCCGAGCAGGTCGCTGCGCGACGCGCTCACCGCGGGTCGCGCGCGGGTGCGGGCCGGCGACTGCCTGTCGGGCGCGTTCGAGGCGGTCGGGCCGCGCCTGCCGCGCCTGGCCATCGGCATGATGCAGGCCGGCGAGGCGTCGGGCGCTTTGGCCGACATGCTCGGCCAATGCGCCGATTATCTCGATCGCTCCGAGGCCCTGCGGCAGCGCCTGCGCACCGCGCTGCTCTACCCCACCATCGTGCTGATCACCGGTGCGGCCTCGGTGGCTTTCGTGTTGATCGACGTGCTGCCCGCGTTCGCCCCGATCTTCACGCAGGCCGGCGTGCCGATGCCGACGGCCACGCATGTGCTGGTGTCGATCGGCACCGCCCTGTCAGAGTGGGGATGGGCGCTGCCGCCGGTCGGCCTGACCGTCGTCCTGCTCCTGCGCCGGGCACGGCACGACCCCACCGCGCGGCGCCGCATGGACGCAGCCTTGCTGCGCCTGCCCTTGCTGGGCAGCACCGCCCAGCTTGCCGAGGCCGCCCGCTTCTGCCGCGCCCTGGGCAGCATCACCCGCGCCGGCACCGACCTGCCGAGCGGTCTGACGCTGGCCACCGCCACCATCGGCAACGCCGCCATCGCAAGCGCGCTGAACGAGGCCGCCCCGTTGCTGCGGGAAGGGCAGAAGCTGTCACGCATCCTCGCCAGGCACCAAGGGTTCCCACCGGTCGCGATTCAATTTGTCCGTCTGGGTGAAGAGAACGGACGGCTCGAGCAGATGTTGCTGCGCGCCGCCGATCTGCTGGAGGGCCGGCTGCTGCATCGCCTCGCGCGCCTTCAAACGGCGCTGCTCCCAATCCTCACCATTCTGCTGGGCGGGATGGTCGGCATGATCGTCGCCGCGGTGATGCAGGCGCTGATCCGCCTGAACGACCTCGCAATATAGCCCATAGCCGGAGAACCAGCGCGCCCGTGCGCGCGCGGGAGCGGTGCCACCTCTCCCTCGGCAGTGTTGTGCATGGACACTCAGCGAGCGCCCGGCCTCAGGCCAACCACAACGGAGCCCTGCACTCACACGCAGAACCCCGCGCTTCGTCTCACCGCCGCACGCAACCAGCAGGACAGGCGCAGCTGGGATCAGGCCGCCAGCGCAACCTCCCGCGGGGCGACATCCCCCCGGGCCAGACGCGCACGAACCGCATCGAGCAGCGGTCCATGCACCACCAGAGGCGCGCATCCGCGCCCTTCCCACACACGCGCGCACAGCTCAGCATGATCGCGGATCAGACCGCGTCCCTCACGCCGATCGTTGCCAGTGTGCAGATAACTCTCCGCCGGCAGCCCGTCGGCATCCAGCACGTCATGTGCGGTCAGTTCGATATGATAATAGGTCACCCGCGCAACCGCCTCGCGGCGCAGCGTCTGGCCGTTCACCAGGCGCTTCGCCGGGATCAGCACACCATCGACAAAGATCGCGTGATCAGGCGATACCAGCACATCGCGCAGCGGCACATCCGGACCGAAGGCGCCCGCTGTGATGCGCACCGGCGAGACATCAAGCAGCCCCGTCTCACCTGCCTCCTCGATCGTTTGCGACCCCACCCAGACAACCCGCGCGACGCCGGCGAAATGGGTCACAAGAACATCGCCCGCCGCAACATCCTCCACCGCCATCCAACCCTGTGGCGTGCGCACCCGCGTCCCGCCGACGAAGCAGGCAATCTGCCCGGTCTGCCCAGCCGTCAGCGCGAAGGACTGGCTGTCGTTGAAGCTGCTGACCTGGCTTGTGCCAGCCGTGGTCCCATCACTGACAAACAGCTCATACTGCGTGCCGTCATAATAGCTGAACGCGAACCCGCCTGTGCCCAGCGCGGTCAATCCCGCGAGCCCCGCAGTGTCGGCACCCAGATTGGCGGGCGGCGTGTTGTCGGCGAAACTCGCCACTTCGCTGGTGCCGGCCTGCGTGCCGTCGGTCGTCCAAAGACCGATCAGATTGCCCGTGCCGCCGGTGTTGGCTGTCACCTCGGTGAAATACGCCGCGCCACCGGCCGACACCATCGTCGGCGCCACCGCGCCGTTATAGCTGAACGCCGCGATATTTGTGGCAGTCCCGGTGCTCTCGTTCAGGCTCCACAGACCGCTCGCCTGGTCAACGAACAGGAAATCGCCGCCCACCTCGGCAGTCTGCGACGGCCCGAGATACAGGCTCGACGACATCGCGGTGGAGGTAAAGCTGCTGACGCTGCTGGCCGTGTCGCCGCCGCCGCTGATGCTCAGAAGGTACAGATATTTGTTGACGCCATCAATGTATTCAAAGGCGATCTGCCCGTTCGACAACGCGGTGAGACCGCCGATCGAGGCCGCGTCAGGGAATGCGCCGCCACTATTGTCGGCCAGGCTGGCAACCACCGAGGTTCCCCCCGCGGTGCCATCGCTGGCCCAGATCTGCAAATCATTGCCACCCCCGCCGGCCGACACCGCCGACACATAGGCCTCTCCCCCAACCACCGCGATCGAGGGATCCACAGTGCCACTATAGGAGAAGCTTGCGATGTTGGTTGCCGTGCCGCCGGATTCCGCCAGCGACCACAGCCCGCCGCCATAGCTGTCCACGAACAGCAGATTACCGCCGACCTCGGCGGTGTCACCCGGATTGAAATAGATCGGTGTATTGCCGGTATAGCTGCTCACCACATGGGTGCTGCCCGCGGTGCCGGCGGAGAGATAGAGATTGTAGCTCGTGCCGTCGAACTGCTCGTAGGTGATGTCCCCGTTGGAGAGCCCGACGAGCACCGGCGGCGTGTCAGCCCCGGTAGGGTTCGCATCCGCATAAGAGGTGACCAGGCTGGTGCCAGCCCCGGTGCCGTTGGACTTCCACAGATCAATCTGATTGGCGCCACTGCCGGCAACGATGTTGGTGAAATAGCCGACGTTGCCCGCCACCGCGAACTGCCCGATCGACGCAGCACCGCCCGGCGAGGGCGAGAACGGCACAATATTCGCCGCTGCACCGGTGGTCTCATCATACGACCACAGCCCGGACTGCTGGTCATAAAACAGAAAATACCTGTCCGCCATCGCACGCTCCCGACCCGGCCGGCAGGAACGCCGTCCGCCGCCAAGACCTACGCGAGGAGCGTCAAGAAAGAATGAACGGGTTCACTGATATCCGCGCATCAGCGCATGGAGCAGCGGCATGTCACGCCGCTCGTCAACAATCTGCGCGAAATGCCGACTGCGGCGGCCCAGATGCTGGCGACGATAAGCGCTGGCGGAAAATTCCGGAGATGGATCGATATCCTCCACCCGCGCGGCGAACAGATAATGCGCGAACGGGTCGCGATTGGGCCCCACCCCACGCGCATGCTCGGCCAGATACCACCCAACATCGAACAGCGCATTCGGGCTCACCGTCTGCCCACGCCGATGCGCCATGAAATGCCCAAGTGCTGTGCCCTCGAACGGCCCATAGCGCCGACGATACCACACCGGATCGAAATACACACACGGCCGCCGCCCCGCCCGCTCGCCGGCGACAATATAATGCACCAGCGGATTGATCCCCATCGCCGCCACCCGCGCATTGGTGCGCAGATACTAGGCGACATCGACATACAACGAAGGATCGCGCCCCTCGCGCCAGCCATAGCGGCAGAAATGCACCACCGGATCCTGCTCGGCCTCCATCACATCCGGCGCGTTGATCAGATAGAAATTGCCGTCCAGCAAACCAGATTCACCGATCAGCATCACATCGGCCCGCTCCGGCGCGATCACGCCATCATGATCGCGCGCATAGGCCACAAACGGGTCCTCGCGCAGGCTGCGCTCATCGCGATAGGCCCGCAGCGCCGGCACCGCGAACGCCGCCGCCGAGGGCGCCACCTCGCCGCTGATCCGATTGCGCAGAAAATGCGCCAACCGCGACACACCCGCGCTCAGCCCATAGGCCGCGCCATACCAGAGCGGATCGAACAACGGTCCCGGTGCCAGGCCCGCGGCCTCGCCCACACGCAGATAATGCAGCAGCGGATTCAGCCCGCCCGCGGCCGCCTCCGTTGCCTGGTTCAGATAAAAACCAACATCGAAATACGGGTTCGGCGCCCGCCCCTCGCGCCAGCCATAGCGGCAAAAATGCACCAGCGGATCCAACCCGGCCGCCTGCACATCGGGATTGTTGTGCAGATAATGCTCAGCGTTGAACAGACCCGACAGGGTCAGCGCGGTGATGTCGTCGGAGGACAATTTCTGCTCGAGCTTCGCCGACATCGCTGCCAGCCCCTGTGATGTTCAAACAATCTAGCGAGTGCACGCGGCCCCGCGCAACCGGAGCGCGCGGTCCCGCCACAGCCGCGCCACCTCAGCCGAACCGGTTGCTCTTGGGAAAGCCGTTCGGCGGCGTCTTGCCGGCCTGCGCGCGCTCGCCCAGCCAATAGCGCAGATCCGTCTCGGTCCGTGTGCGATCGCCCAGCTGCCAGCTCAAACCCTCCGCCAGAGTGAAGGTCTTCACATCCGCCAGCCCGCCATCCTTGAAGCGCTGCAGCTGCACGCCCACGCCGCGCGCCAGCTCCGGCACCTGCTCCAGCGGAAAAATCAGCAGCTTGCGATTATCGCCGATGCAGGCAACATGATCGCCCTCCACCGGAGCGCAGATCACCGCCCGTTCCCCCTCGCGCAGATTGAGCAGCTGCTTGCCGGTGCGGGTCGCGGCCAGCATGTCCTCCGACTTCGCCACGAAACCGCGGCCCGACGCCCCGGCCAGCAGATATTTCACCCCCTCGCGCCAGACGAACATCGCCTCGATCTCGTCCTCGCCAGGCAGATCCACCATCACCCGCACCGCCTGGCCATCGCCACGCCCACGCGGCAGATCGGCCGCCTTCAGCGTGTAGACACGGCCATTGGACGCGAACAGACAGAGCTTGTCTGTGGTCTCGCAAGGCAACAGCATGCGCAGCCCGTCGCCATCCTTGAATTTCAGCTCGGCCCCCTCGGCGAGGTGCCCACGCACCGCGCGCAGCCACCCCTTGTCCGACAGGATCGCGGTGATCGCCTCGCGCTCGATCAACGCATCCGGATTCACCTCGATGGCGGCAGGCGCATTGGCGATCGTGGTGCGCCGCGCCCCGAGCGCGCCGGCGCCGAATTTCTCCTGCGTCCTGGCGATCTCGCCCTCGATGGTGCTCCAGCGCAGCGCCTCATCCTTCAGCAGATCCTGCAAATTCTTCCGCTCACGGCTGAGGCTTTTATGCTCCTTGCGGATCTCCATCTCTTCGAGCCGCCGCAGACTGCGCAGGCGCATGTTCAAGATCGCTTCCGCCTGCACCTCGGTCAGCGTGAATGTCGTGATGAGCGCCGGCTTGG
>CAIVDX010000513.1 GCA_903904805.1 uncultured Rhodospirillales bacterium | reverse complement strand
TGCGCAACAATTTCAATGCATATGGCGTGTTGGACGAGCAGGTGAGATTTCTGCAGGGCTGGTTCAAGGATACTCTGCCAACCGCCCCGATCACCCGGCTCGCGATCCTGCGGTTGGATGGCGACTATTATGAATCAACCATGGACGCGCTGACCAACCTCTACGACAAGCTGTCGATCGGCGGTTATGCCATCATTGACGACTATGGCGAGGACAGCTGGACCTATTGCAGAAAGGCAGTCGATGACTTTCGCGCGGAGCGAGGCATCACCGAGCCGCTGATTCAGGTCGATTCAAAATGCTTCTACTGGAAACGGGCATCCTGACCAAACACCGACGGCTATATGCGCAGCAGGCGACCGGCGGCGGGCACCTGGTCGGGGATGCCGGCGGCGCGCAGGCAGGCCCAGAGGGTGGCGGTGTTCGAGCTGATGACCGGACGGTTGAACTCGGCTTCCAGCTCCTCGATCAGGGGCAGCGTGGGGAAGTCGGTGCAGGAGATCAGCAGCGCCTGGGCCTGATTGCTCATCACGCCGCGCACATGGGCGCGCACGCGGTCGAGCGGGGTTTGCGCGATGAGCGGATATTCGCTGGGGCCGCCGGCGCCGATGCCCAGGCCGCGCAGCTGCGTCACCTCGAACCCGCAGGCGGTGAGGAAGGCAACCTCGTGGTCGTTCAACGCGTCGTGATACGGCGTGGCGACGGCGACGCGCCGCACGCCGAGATGGCGCAGGGCGCGCACGATCGCCAGCGCGGTGGTGACGCAGGGGATGCCGGCCGAGGCCTCCATCCGCTCGCTCACCTGCTCCGGCGGGGTGAGCATCGAGCCGGCGGTGCAGGCATAGGCGATCACGTCCGGGCGGACCGGGGTGAGCAGGCCGATGGCGCCATCGAGGTCGCGCCACAGGGCCGCCTTGCCGGCCTCGCTGTGGCTGTCGGCGTGCAAAGGCATGCGGGTGACATGGGTGGTGACGCCTGGGGGCATCAGCCTGGCCCACTCGGCCTCGTTCACGCTGTTGGTCGGCGGCACGATCAGGCCGAGCCGGGCGCGCGGGGAATAGACGGAGTTATGTCGTGGCTCGGCCATCATCGGTGTCCTGTGAGATCGGGGGCGAGCATATCCGGGCCGGCGGGGCTTTGCAGCCCTCCGCGGCGGGCCATGTGGTGGCGATGATCAGTTCCCTGCCGCGCGGCTTTCGCGCCATCATCTTCGGCGCCAGTGGCGCGATCGGCGCGGCGCTGGCCGACGCGCTGGAGGCCGAGCCTGGCTGCGCGGAGGTGGTGCGGCTGTCGCGCCGGAGCGTGCCGGCGGTCGAGCTGACGGATGAGAGCACGATCGCCGCCGCCGCCGCCGCGCTGAAGGCGGGCGGACCTTTTTCGCTGATGATCGATGCCACCGGGGCGCTCAGCATCGATGGGGTGGGGCCGGAGAAGCGGCTGGCGGATCTCGACGCTGCCCGGCTGGCACGGGTCTTCGCCATCAACGCCATCGGGCCGGCGCTGCTGCTGAAGCATTTCGCCGAGCTGCTGCCGCGATCCGGTCGGTGCGTGTTCGCCTCGCTGTCGGCACGGGTGGGCAGCATCGGCGACAATGCGCTGGGCGGCTGGTACGGCTATCGCGCCTCGAAGGCGGCGTTGAATCAGCTGCTGCGCACGGCATCGATCGAGATCGCGCGCAAGCGGCCGGAGAGCCTGGTGCTGGCGCTGCATCCGGGCACCGTGCGCGGGAAGCTGTCGTCCGGCTTCATCGGGCCGGCGGATGGCATGAGCCCGGCCGAGAGCGCGGCCCGGCTGCTGGCGGTGATCGATGCCGCGCAGCCGGGGGAGAGCGGGCGCTTTGCCGATTATGCGGGGCTGGCGATCCCCTGGTGATCGCCTGGTGATCCCCTGCCGTGGATCAGGCGTGGGCGGACGCCGCGCCCTCGATTTGCGCCACCAGGGCGGACGGCAGGGCAAGCGCCGTGGCGAGGGTGCTGAGAAAGCCCTTCTCGGCCTCGTTCGGGGCGCCGGTGGCCAGGCGGGCGGCCATGTAGGCCTGCACGCCCAGCTCCTGCGAGGAGCCGACCGCGCTGGCGATCTCGGCCGGGGTGGCGGGCTGTTTCAGCTCGGCGGCCCAGAAGGCAGCGGCCTCCGCACCATGGCCGGACTGCGCGATGGCGGCGGCGATGCGGTCATGCTCGCCCTGATCGACGGTGCCGTCGGCGGCGGCGGCGGCGACCATGGTGCGCAGCAGGAGCAGCGAACTGTCATGATCATGGGTGTCAGGCTGGAAGGCGGCGGTGGCCTTGTCGGCGAGGTCCTGGAGCATCGGCACGCCGGCGAGGATGGGCTTGCCCTCCTGATGGTTGCGGAAGGCCTGGTAGGCCAGGCCGCCGAGGGCCGCGAGGCCACCCACCTTGGCGGCATCGCCCAGCGCGCCGCGGCCGCCGCTGGTGCCCAGCAGCAGGGCGGCGAGGCCGGCGACCGCAGCCCCCGTCGCGGCGCTGTTCTGCTGCGCCAGGGCGCCGGCCTGCGCGGCGTAGCCCTGCAACCCGGTGCCGCCGAGCTGCCCTTCGAGCTTGCCCAGCGCACCGGCGACCATGCCGCCGAGCGAGCCCAGGGCGGCGGAGCCCTGATTGACGACACCGCCGACCGCCTCACCGGCCGGTGCGGCCGGCGTGCCGCCGAGGATGGAGTTGAGCAGAACCTTGGCGTCGAACATGGCGATCTCCCGCGTGTGGTGTTCAGATCCATGACACTGCCAGCAATGGCGCCGGCGGAACAGCGAAGCTTGCGTGTCGCCGGTAGGCGGGAAATGATCCGCCGGCGAATTGGGGCCAGGCCGTCGGACACAGGATGCGACGCATTCACATCATCGCGCTGATTGCCTTGGCTCTGCTCTGTGCCGGCGGGCTGTGGCTCTATACGCCCGACCGGCCACGCGCGGTGCTGGAGGCGATCTATGCCGACCCGCCCTCGCGCTTCGTGGAGGTGCTCGGGCTGCGCGTTCATCTGCGCGACAGCGGGGCGGCGGAGGCTCCTCCGGTGATCCTGCTGCACGGCTTCGGCTCGGGGCTGCACACATGGGATGACTGGGTCCCTGCCCTGCAGCCAGGCCGCCGCGTGGTGCGGCTGGATCTGCCCGGCTTCGGCCTCACCGGGCCCGATCCCAGCGGCGACTATACCGATGCGCGCACGCTGGCGGTGCTGGCCGCGCTGATGGACCGTCTGGGCATCGCGCGGGCCGATCTGATCGGCCATTCGATGGGCGGGCGCTTCGCCTGGAAATTCGCCGCGCTGCATCCTGAGCGGGTGCGGCGGCTGGTGCTGATCTCACCGGATGGTTTCGCCAATCCCGACCAGGGCTATGGCCAGGCGCAGGCGGTGCCCACGGTGATGGAATTGCTGCCCTATGTGATGCCCACGCCGATGCTGCGGATGACGCTGGCACCGGCCTTCGGCGATCCCGCGCGGATGACCGAGGCGCTGCTGGCCCGCTACCGCGACATGATGCTCGCGCCCGGTGTGCGTGGCGCGATCCTGGAGCGGACGCGGCAGAATATCCTCATCGATCCGGTGCCGCTGCTGCGGCGCATCGCCGCGCCCACGCTGCTGCTGTGGGGCGAGCGCGACCAGATGGTGCCGTTCGACAACAGCGCGGATTATCTCGCCGCCATCCCTGACGCGCGTCTGGTGGCGCTGCCCGGCCTCGGCCATGTGGCGATGGAGGAGGCGCCGGCCGAGACAATTCGGCCGGTGCTGGAGTTTCTGGCGCTGCCGTGAGGATTGACCCCGCCGGCCGCGCGTGGGTCAATCATTCCAAGAAAAACGAGGGAGCCCCACCATGATCCGCTGTTTGCTGCGCGCCGGCATCTGTGCCGCCGCGATTCTGACCGGGGCCGCCGCGCACGCGCAGGCGCCGCTGGTGCTGGCGCGCGACGGGTTCTTTTATGTCGGCGGCAAGACGATGAGCGTGGATGGTCACGAATTCTTCTTCGGCCAGATGTATGTCGAAGAGCGCATCCCGGCGAAACGCACGCACCGCACGCCGATCATCATGGTGCATGGCGGATCGATGTCCGGCACCAACTATACCGGCACGCCGGATGGGCGTGAGGGCTGGGCGCAATATTTTGTGCGTCGCGGCTATGCGGTGTATGTTGTCGATCAACCGGGGCGTGGACGCTCAGGATTCCTGACAGCTGCCACAGGGCCAATGCGCAGTTCTGATCGTGGCAATTCCGCTTCGCGATTTGTGGCACAGGAAAAGTTCAAACTCTGGCCCCAGGCTGCGTTGCACACGCAATGGCCGGGTTCGGGCGAACCAGACGACCCGGTGACCCTGCAACTGTCCCAAAGTCAACTGCCAGCGATTGCAGATTTCGACAGACAGCAACCGATCAACCGGGATGCCCTGGTGGCGTTGCTCGACAAAATCGGTCCGGCTATTTTGCTGGTG
>CAIVDX010000512.1 GCA_903904805.1 uncultured Rhodospirillales bacterium | reverse complement strand
CGCGGGGCTGCTCCTGAACCGGACAAACCGTTGTTTGATCGAGCAACTTTGCCAGCCTGCTCGCGTCCGCACCGCGGAGTCCCGTTGATGTCCGCGCCGCGGACCTGGGGGAAGCCGCCGCGGCGCCCGCCGGCCAACTGACGGGAATGCGCCCTTTGTCGCTGCTTCGCCTGCTTCTGGTCTGTTCCATTGGCCTGCTGACCCTGCCGGGCGCGGTCATGCCGGCCGCCGCCCAGGGGGCGGATGAGGCGCCGCAGCAGCTGGCCCAGGCCGCACCGACTCAGGCAGCTGGCCGGGCGTCGACCGGCGGGCTGATCAGCGCCATCCGCGTGGTGGGCAATGAGCGCATCGAGACCGGCACCATCATCTCCTACATGTCGATCACGCCAGGCGACCCGTTCGATCCCGAGCGCATCGATCGCAGCCTGAAGACGTTGTATGCGACCGGCCTGTTCGGTGACGTGCAGATCAGCCGCGACGGCAGCGTGCTGGTGGTGCGGCTGGCGGAAAATCCGGTGGTCAATCGCATCGCCTTCGAGGGCAATCACTCGCTGAACGACGACGCGCTGCGCCCGCTGGTGCAGCTGAAGCCGCGCTCGGTGTTCACCGCCCAGCTGGCGCAGGCCGACCGCCAGCGCATCCTCGATGCCTATGCCAAGAAATCCCGCTACGCCGCGACGGTGGAGCCGAAGATCATCCGCCTGGACCAGAACCGCGTTGATGTGGTGTTCGAGATCCAGGACGGCGAGAGCACGCTGATCGGGCGCATCGCCTTCATCGGCAACAAGAAATTCAGCGAGGAGCGGCTTCGCGAGGTGATCAACTCGCGCGAGGAGGCGTGGTGGCGCATTCTCTCGACCTCGGACAATTACGACCCCGAGCGCTCGAAATACGACCAGGAGCTGCTGCGCCGCTTCTATCTGAAGAACGGCTACGCCGATTTCGTCGCCACCAACGGCACCGCCGAGCTGTCGCCCGATCGCCGCTCCTTCCTGATCACCTACGTGATCGAGGAGGGCGCGCGCTACACCGTGGGCAGCATCGATATCGACAGCAAGCTGCGCAACACCAGCGGGGAAGATCTCAAGCCGCAGGTCGATTTCGAAACCGGCGACTGGTATGACGGCGATGCGCTGGAGCGCTCGGTGAAGGCGATGGCGCTGGCGGCGCAGCAGCGCGGCAACCCGTTCGCCGAGGTGAATCCCCGCATCAAGCGCAACCCGGAAACCCACACGATCGACATCCGCTTCGATGTCGCCGACGGCCCGCGCGTCTATATCGAGCGGCTGAACATCACCGGCAACACCCGCACGCGCGACAAGGTGATCCGCCGCGAGCTGGTGGTCAGCGAGGGCGATGCCTACAACAACGAGGTGCTGCGCACCTCGCGCCAGCGCCTGCAGGACATCGGCTATTTCAGCAACGTGACGCTGAACTCCAGCGCGGGCACCACCGCTGACCGCACCATCATCGATTATAATGTCGAGGAGAAATCGACCGGCGAGCTGTCGCTGGGTGGTGGCTACTCGACCGATATCGGCGCGCTGCTGAATGTGGGTCTGCGCGAGCGCAACCTGGTGGGCACCGGCATCGATGCCTCCATCAACGGATTGCTGGCGCAGCGCGAGACGCAGATCTCGGCCTCGGTGACCGACCCGTACTTCCTCGACCGCAACCTCGCCGCCGGCGTGGATGCCTATGACATCGTCAACAACAACCAGTTCATCTCGCAATACAACGAAAGCCGGCTCGGCTTCACGCTGCGCGCGGGCTACAGCTACAACCAGCATCTGAGCCAGTCCTGGAACTACTCGCTGGTTGATCGAAATGTGTACAACGTGGCGCCGACCGCCTCGATCTACGTGATCAACGAGGCCGGCTACACGCTGCTCAGCCAGCTCGGCACCGCGTTGGCGCTGGATTATCGCGACAGCCGGTTGAACCCGCACACCGGCTATATCCTCCGCGCCGGCATCGATTATGCGGGCCTGGGCGGCAATGTGGATTACATCCGCTTCCATCTGGATGCCGGCTACTGGATCCCGCTCGATCGCTTCACCGGCAACTCCGACTGGGGCATCCAGCTGACCGCCGGAGCGGGCTATCTCGACAACGAGAACCACAGCGAGCTGATCATCGACCGCTTCTTCCTCGGCGGCGACAATCTGCGTGGCTTCCAGATCGGCGGTGCCGGCCCGCATGACATCAACACCGGCGACTCGCTGGGTGGTCGCAACATGTGGACGCAGTCCACCGAGCTGCATTTCCCGCTGCCGATCTCGCCCGATCTGGGCCTGACCGGGCGCGCCTTCGTTGATGTCGGCGCGCTGTGGGGGGTGACCGCCTTCCAGGGCAACCCGGTGACCGACTATCCCGGCCCGCGCGTGGGTGCCGGCATCGGCGTGGGCTGGAACACGCCGTTCGGCCTGATCAATCTCGACCTGGCGCAGGCGGTGGTGAAATACCGCTACGACAAGACCCAGGTTTTCCGTTTTGGCTTTGGCACGAGGTTCTAGTGCGCATGTTCTCCGTTCGTCTTTCGCTCTCCTGGTTCGCGGCGTTGTTGCTGTGCCTGCCATTGCTGGCCGCGCCGCGCCTGGCGCTCGCGCAGAATCAGCCCGGCTGGTTCATTCCCGGTGGCGGTGGTGGTGGCGCCGGTGCGCAGCGCGCGCCCGCCGCCCAGGCGCGCCCCGCCCCGCGTCCGG
>CAIVDX010000511.1 GCA_903904805.1 uncultured Rhodospirillales bacterium | reverse complement strand
GCATGTGATTGTTGATGACGGGCCGGTGTTCGAGAATATCCTTCTCGACAATCAGGTGGATCTCACGCGCTTTCCGGCGCCGCAATGGCACCAGGAGGATGGCGGCCGCTATATCGGCACGGGCTGCTACTGCGTGACGCGTGATCCCGACGATGGCTGGCTGAATCAGGGAACCTACCGGGTGATGCTGCATGACCAGCGGCATGTTGGAATCTATATATCGCCCGGCAAGCATGGACGGATGCACCGCGAGAAATACAAGGCGCGGGGCGAGAAGATGCCGGTATGCGTGGTGCTTGGCGGCAACCCGATGCAGTTCCTGCTCACCGGCAATGAGGTGCCGTATGGGGTGTCGGAATATGATGCGCTTGGCGGGTTGATGGGCAAGGCGGTGGAATGTGTGCGCGGGCGTATCACGGGCCTGCCATTCCCGAAGAATGCCGAGATCGTGCTGGAAGGCTATCTCGACCCCGAGGAATTGCGCGATGAGGGGCCGCTTGGCGAATGGACTGGGTATTACGCAGCGGGCTCAACCAAGGAGCCGGTGATGCGGGTCGAGGCGATCTATCATCGCAATGATCCCATTGTGTTGGGCTGTGTGCATGAGCTTGGCTTGTCAGAATATGCCCGTTACCGGGCGATCACCCGCTCGGCGCTGTTGAAGGAGTCGCTTGCCGCTGCCGGCATTCCTGATGTCACCGGGGTGTGGGCCCACGAGGTGGGCGGTGCGCGCATGCTGGTGGCGGCTTCGATCAAGCAGCGCTACGGCGGCCATGCAAGCCAGGTGGGGCACGTTCTGAGCCAGTGCCAGGCGGGCGCTTATGCGGGCAAGTTCGTGATCGTGGTGGATGACGATATCGATGTGTCTGACCTGTATGAACTGCTGTGGGCCACATTGACGCGCAGCGATCCGGCGACATCGATGGATATCATCCATAATGCGTGGTCAACCCAACTGGATCCGCGCATCCCGCCCGAAAAGCGCGAGCGCGGTGACTACACCAACAGCCGCCTGATCATCGATGCCTGTCGCCCCTTCGCGTGGAAGGACAAATTCTCGCCCGTCAACAAGCCCAGCCGAGAGATGGTGGAGGAAACCCGCCAACGCTTCGGCTGGGTGCTGGATGGCTGGAGCGGTACGAACTAAGTTCTAAAAGTTTTTGCTGCTTATTGTCAAAAAAGCAGCGCCTTTGTTCCGGACCTACTCCGCCGCCGCCCGCGCCAGAATCTCGTCGGGTGTCGACGAAACAACCTGCACATAATAGGGCACAAACTTCTTGCCTTCGATGAACTTGATGAATTGCGGACGGATCTCGTCGGAGAGGATGCGGCGGATTTTGGCATGTTCCTCGATATCAGACCATTCCGCGATCAGGAAGAAGCGCTGCGGGTCGTCGGTGTGGCGGCACAGAACGCCGTCCTTCACCTGGGCGGCAGATTTGTGCATCGGGTTGCCGTCCGAATAGTCGAAATCCTCGAACAGCTTGATGAACTCCTCCTCGTGGCCAGCCTCCACGCGGAAATCATAGATATGCAGGTAATTGCCTTTGGTCGCGAGCGGTTCTTGCGCCATGATTGGATGCTCCTGTTGGATGTGGAAAGCCTAGCAAGCATGGGGGCGGGCCATCAACTCTGTTTGGTTGATCGGGCTAATAAATGCGTGGCATACTGAGTAAATCGGCAGCGAGGGAGCAGGTCATGGCATGGATGCGCGCGAGCACCTCCGAAGCGGTGCAGGAAGGCGACGTGTTGGGCGTGGAGTTGGCGGGCACGCCGATCGCGCTCTATCGGCTGGATGGTGAGGTATTTGCCACCCATGGCATCTGCACCCATGCGCTGGCTTTTATGGCCGATGGCTATGTGGAGGATGGTTGCATCGAGTGCCCTGTGCATCAGGGGCGTTTTGATATCCGTACCGGCCAGGCGTTGTGCGCGCCACTCACCGAGAACCTCACCACCTATCCGGTGCGTGAGCAGGCTGGTGAGGTGTTTGTCGATATTGCCACGGCTATCCTCGCTGAACCGGTTGCGGCACCTGTCACCACCGCGGCCATGGCGGTGCCGAGCAAGCCGGTGGCAAGCGCGCCTAAGGCAGGGGCCTTGTCGAACCAATTCGTCTGGCCGGCCGAGGGGCTCACCCATATTCCAGACTGGGTCTACACCAGCGAGGAAATCTACCAGCGCGAGGTCGAGAAGATCTTCCACGGCCGCACATGGAACTATGTCGCGCTGGAAGCCGAGATCCCGAACGGCGGCGATTTCATCCGCTCCAATGTCGGCCCAACGCCGGTGGTGGTTTCGCGCGCGGACGATGGCAGTATCCATGTGTTCGAGAATCGCTGCAGCCATCGTGCCGCAGAGTTCTGCCGGGAGTTGTCCGGCAACACGCGCGAATTTGTCTGCCCCTATCACCAATGGACGTATGATCTCACCGGCGGGTTGCAGGGCGTGCCGTTTCGTCGGGGTGCGGGCGGCAAGGGCGGCATGCCCGCCGATTTCGATACGGCCGACTATGGTGCGCGGAGGCTGAAGGTGACCACCCACCGTGGCGTGGTGTTCGCCTCCTACGATCCGGATATTGAGAGCCTAGAAGAATATCTTGGACCGGAGATCATGAATGAGTTCGAGGCCACCTTTGATGGCCGCGAACTTGTGATCCTTGGTCATTACCGTCATACCCTTCCGGGAAATTGGAAGCTATATCACGAGAATCTGAAAGACCCTTATCACGCCACGCTGCTGCACACCTTTCTGGTCACCTTTGGCCTGATGGTTGCGGGCAATAAGTCGCTGATGCTGGCCGATCCAAAAGGGCGGCATGGGGTGATGGCATCGGCGAAGTCGGATGCCAGCAAGACGGTGGATGATGCCACCAAGAAGGAAATGCGGGCCTTCAAGGAGGGCATGACTCTCGAGGAGCCACGCTTTATGGATTTCATTCCGGAGTTCGACAGCCCGTGGTCGGTCACCATGGCGACCATCTGGCCGAACCTGATCGTGCAGCGCGAGATGAACACGCTGGGTATCCGCCAGATCGTGCCGACCGGGCCGCATGAATTCATCATGAAATGGACCATGTTCGGCTTCAAGGGCGACAGCGAGGAGATGCTGCGCCATCGGCTGCGTCAGGGAAATCTGATGGGTCCAGCAGGGTTTTTGGGACTTGAAGACAATGAGGCGATCAAGTTCGTGCAGGACGGCATGAAGCGGGTTCCCGATGGGGTGCATCTGGTGGCACTGGATCCTGATGTGCCGAAGGGCACCTCGGAGACGCTGATTTCGGAATCGGCGATCCGGGCGATGTATGATTATTGGCGGGGGGAGATGGGCATCTGATGGAACTCTCGCGCGCAGCATTGATCGATCGGCTTCTGCTCAAGCAGGAGATCGAAGATTTTCATGCCGACTACGCCACCGCACTTGATGAGCAGCGGCTGGACGATTGGGCAGAGATGTTCACTGAGGACGCGTTCTATGTGATCCTGTCGAAGGAAAATGCCGATCGTAACATGCCGGTCGGGCTGATCTATTGCGAGGGGCGCGGCATGCTACGCGATCGTGCCTTCGCGCTGAAAAAGACTGCGATGTTCGCCCCTCGCTACACGCGCCATATCATCAGCAACATTCGCTGCGAGGATCCGGCCGCGAATGGGATCATCGCCGCCCGGGCCAATTACATCGTTCTGCAAGTGGTCTTCGACAATCCGATCGCCACGCTCCATCAGATCGGCATCTACGAGGATAAATTCCAGCGCGTCGGCGGTGTGCTAAAACTTGCTTCCCGCCGCTGCATCTATGACAATCTGCTGGTCGACAACGCGCTCTGTCTACCGGTCTAGGGTTTAGAACGCGTCCGCCTGTGTGGCCGGCGCGGCGGCAATGAAGGCGGGCAATTTTTCTGCCCGCTCGGCGATCGCGGTGGTCAATGGATAGGCCGACAGGTCGCAATTGAAGCGACGTGCGTTCGCCACCTGCGGCACCAGGCAGATGTCAGCCATGCCAACGGCGTCGCCCATGCAGAATTGGCCATGCAACTTGTACTGAGTCAGCGTCGCCTCGAAGCCGCGAAAGCCCTCCGACACCCAGTGGGCGTACCACTCATTCACATCGTCCTCGGCAAGCTTCCAGCGTGAGCTGAGATATTTCAGAACACGCGTGTTGTTGAGTGGATGCATCTCGCAAGCAATGGTCTGGCTCAGAGAGCGCACATAGGCCCGCTGCCAGATGTCTGTGGGCACAAAGCGCGGCTCAGGATAGGCCTCGTCGAGATACTCGATCATCGCCAGGCTTTGCGTGTAGACATGCCCATCGGGCTCGACCAAGGCCGGCAGCAACCCCTGCGGGTTCACGGCGAGAAAATCGTCTTCCCGGTGCTGCATCTTCGGCAGGCTGACATAGCTTGCTTCATACGCAAGCCCCTTCAATGCCAGCGCGATGCGGAGCCGATACGACGTCGACGAGCGGAAGAAGGTGTAGAGTGTTCGCATGATCAATCCTCAATGGTGCTGTCGCGCCGTGGCGCGCGGCTGCTGTTGTTTGTTGCATCGACGAGTTTCAGAAGGGTTGCGACGAACCGTTCACGCTCGGCGGGCTCGAGCGTGTCTATGAGACGCTGCTGTGCGCGGATCATTGGTGCCTGCATCGCCGCCAAAATGGTCTGTCCGCGGGGGGTCAGTCGCGCAAGCATCCGGCGTCGATCCTGTGGGCTTGCCCGGCGCACCACTAGGCCTTGGCGCGCGAGACGGCGGACCACGTCAGCCGCATTGGTGCGATCCAGACCCACCTCCTGCGCGAGCGTGTTCTGATCACAATCCGGGCGCTGTGCCAAAGTGGTGAGCACAGCGTATTGCACAGGCGTAATATCAAACCCCACGCACTCCTGGGCGAACAGCGCGCCGTGAATCTGGTGCAGGCGTCGAATCAGATAGCCAGGGCGACGCCACAGTGGCATCTGCGGGACGTCTTCATTCGGCTTTGGAGCGGCGCGATGGCTGCGCTGGAAGGTCGTGATGCTCATGATAATCGAGAATAGAATGACATTGCTGCGGTTGACAGGGGGAGCGGCAAATTCTCAGTATACTGGCTATTCGCGGAGGATGGCATGAGCGACGCAATCAGCGCGGCCCAATTGGCCGCAGAGCACCGCGCGGGCTTGCGCGATCCTGTTGTGACGATCGACATCGCCCTGCGCCGCGCCCACATCTCGCAGCGTCAGATCAACGCGTTCGCCTGTTTCGATGACGGCCGCGCGAGCGAATCGGCAAAAGGAGCCAGGACAGGTGCGCTTGCCGGGGTGCCTGTCTCCGTCAAGGATATTCTCGACGTTGGTGGCCTGCCGACGCGTTTCGGCTCGCCGCTGATGGCGCAGGTCGCCCCAGCGGCGGTTGACATCGTCGCTGTTCAGCGTCTGCGCGCGGCCGGCGCGATCGTCATCGGCAAAACCACGACCACAGAATTCGCCTACAGTGCGATCGGCGCCTCGCCGCTGACGGGGCACACCATCAATCCCTGGGCTGCTGGCCTTACATGCGGCGGCTCCTCGCTTGGGGCCGGTAGCAGTGTGGCTCTGGGTGTGACGCCAATCGCGCTGGCAACTGACGCCGGATGCTCCACGCGTCTGCCGGCGGCCTGCACCGCCACCTACGGGCTGAAGCCAACGCTAGGAGCCATCCCGCATGAACGTGTGCCCGATGCTTTTGGCAACTTCATCCATCTTGGCCTGATTGCGCGTGAGATCGAGGATCTGGCTCTTACTCTGCCATTGCTTGCCGGCCCGCATCCAAACGATCCGCAGAGTCTGTTCCGGCCGCCATTCGCGCCCACCGGGTCGCGCCTGCACGGCGCCCGCATTCTGGTGTGGTTGCGGTGTGGCAATCAGCGCGTGTCGGAGGAAATCGCCGCGAACACGCGGGCTGCCTCCCAACTGCTGCGCGCGCTGGGCGCGGAGGTGGTGGAGGCGGAATATGACCTCCCGCATCCCGATCCGATCTGGCGTTGTCTGCAGCAGGTGAACTGGGCGAACCGCTTCTCGGCTGCTCCGGCGGCCGACCGCGCTTTGCTGTCCGCCGGCTTTAATTCGGGCATCGATGCAGGGGCCGCTACATCATCGGTCGCCATAGCGCGCGCTCAGGCCGGCCGATCGGCAATTTTTCGCGGGGTCCAGACGCAGTTCCAATCCGGCTTCGATTTCATTCTCACCCCATGCGTCTCGGCGCCGCCATTACCGCTGGAT
>CAIVDX010000510.1 GCA_903904805.1 uncultured Rhodospirillales bacterium | reverse complement strand
GTCAACGGGACTGAGCATCAGATCGATGTCGAGGCCGATACCCCGCTGCTGTGGGTGATCCGCGATGTCATCGGGTTGACCGGCACCAAGTTCGGCTGCGGTGTGGCCGAGTGCGGCGCCTGCACGGTGCATATCGATGGCCAGCCGCTGCGCTCCTGCTCGGCGCCGATCGGGGCGCTGGACGGGGCGAAGATCACCACCATCGAGGGCATCTCGAAGGATCGCAGCCATCCGGTGCAGGTCGCCTGGATCGAGGAGGACGTGCCGCAATGCGGCTACTGCCAGTCCGGCCAGATCATGGCGACGGTGGCGCTGCTGCAGCAGATCCCGCACCCGACCGATGCCGATATCGACGCCAACCTCACCAATATCTGCCGCTGCGGCACCTATGAGCGGCTGCGCCGCGCCGTGCACCGCGCCGCCGACATGACCAAGGCGTGAGGGGAACAACCATGAACGCACCCGCTTCTCTTTCCCGCCGTCTGTTCATCCGCACCGGTGTGACGCTCGCCGGCGGCCTTGCCGTCGGGGTGGGGCTGGGCATCAGCCCGGCCGGGGCCGTCAGCACCTCCGCCGCGCCCTGGGACAAGAGCGATGGCACCAATCCGCATGACATCGATGCCTGGATTGCCATCGAGCCCGACAATTCGATCCTGATCCGGTACACGCGCGCCGAGCTCGGCCAGGGCTCGATGACCTCGCTGCCGATGATCGTCGCCGAGGAGCTGGAGTGCGACTGGTCGGCGGTGCGGGTGGAATATGGCTCGCCGGGCCGCAGCCTGCGCGAGGGCAACAAATATGGCGACATGTCATCGGTGGGCAGCCACACGGTGAAGGATTCGCGGCTGAAGATGCTGCAGGTCGGCGCCTCCGCACGGGTGCGCCTGGTGCAGGCGGCCGCGGCGCGCTGGGGTGTGCCGGCGGGCGAGTGCTCGGCGGCGAAGAGCATGGTGACCCATGCCGCGAGCGGTCGGACGCTGAGCTATGGCGATGTGGCGGCGGATGCGGCGAAGATCGTGCTGTCGGCCGAGCCGGCGCTGAAGGCGCCTGAGCAGTACACGCTGATCGGCACGCCGCAGAAGCGGGTGGATGTGCCCTTCAAGGTGGATGGCTCGGCGCAGTTCGCCATCGATACGCGGCTGCCGGGCATGGTCTATGCCGCGGTGATCGGCTGCCCGGTGCCGGGCGGCAAGCTGGCCAGCGTGGATGTCAGCCCGCTCGCCGGTGCGCCGGGGATCGTCGACATCGTGAAGCTGCCGAATGCGCTGGCGGTGGTGGCCACCACCAGCTTCTGGCGCGCCAGACAGGCGCTGGCGAAGCTGCATCCGGAGTGGGATGTGGGTGAGGCCGGCAGCACCAATTCGGCCGCCTTCAACGCCGAATATCGCGCCGCCGCGCTGAGCGGGGCAGGGGCGTCGGCCCGCAAGGATGGCGATGTGCCGGCGGCATTGGCCAAGGCGCCGAAGGTGATCGAGGCGCTCTACGAGGTGCCCTATCTGGCGCATGCGACGATGGAGCCGATGAACGCCACCGTCGATCTGCGTGACGACAGGATGGAGGTGTGGGTCGGCACCCAGTCGGCCGATCGCACATTGGCTGCCGCGGCGCGTGTGTCGGGGCTGAAGCCCGAGCAGATCACCATCCATAATTGCTATGTCGGCGGCGGCTTTGGCCGGAAGTCGAACAATGACGACATGGCGCAGGCGATCGCCATCGCCAAGCAGGTGAAGCGGCCGGTGAAGCTGATCTGGACGCGCGAGGAGGATATCCGCCATGACCGCTTCCGGCCGCAGGCGGCGATCGCCTTCAAGGCCGGGCTCGGCGCCGATGGGATGCCGACCGGCTGGCAGATCCGCACCGCGGTGGGCTCGCTGTTCCGCTCGCTGGGCATCAACCCGGTGCCGACCGGCATCGAGCCGATGGCGGTCGAGGGGCTGTCGAACAACCCCTACAAGATCGCCAACACGCAGGTCGATTGCATCCTGAAGAACACCCATGTGCCGGTGGCGTTCTGGCGCTCGGTGGGCGCCTCGCAGAACGGCTTCTCGATCGAGAGCTTCGTGGATGAGATGGCGATCGCCGGCGGCAAGGACCCGGTGGCACTGCGCCGCACGCTGCTCGCCGGCGAGGCGGACTGGCTGAAGGTGCTGGAGACCGCCGCGGAGAAGGGGGATTGGGGCAAGCCTCTGCCCGCCGGCCATGCCCGCGGTTTCGCCATCCATGAATGCTACGGCACCATCGTCGGCGAGGTGGTCGAGGTCTCGATGAAGACCCCGGGCATGCTGAAGGTGGAGAAGGTGACGGTGGCGGTGGATTGCGGCCATGCGGCCAATCCGCTGTCGGTCGCCGAGCAGATGGAAGGGGCGGTGATCTACGCCATGTCGGCGGCGATGTATGGCAAGATCACGGTGAAGGACGGCGAGATCGAGCAGGGCAATTTCGACACCTATCAGATGGTGCGGATGGCCCAGGCGCCGAAGATCGACGTGCATTTCGCGCTCACCGGCGGCACCAAATGGGGTGGCTGTGGCGAGCCGGGGGCCGGCCCGCTGGCGGCGGCGCTGTGCAACGCGATCTTCGCGCTGACCGGCAAGCGCATCCGCTCGTTGCCGATCATGGATCACGACCTGGCCGCCTCGGCCTGACCAACCGGCCCGCGGGGCCCAAACAGGAAACGCCCATGATCCGACAGAGCATTTTCGGAGCCCTGGCGCTCGCCCTCGGCGCGGTTTCGGCGCCGATGTCGGGCGCGGCTGCGCAGACCGCGGCCAACGGGGCGATGCCGAGCAAGGGCGAGTATCTCGCCCGCGCCAGCGACTGCGTGGCCTGCCACTCGGTGCCGGGGGGCAAGGCGTTCACCGGCGGGCTGAAGATGGGCACGCCGCTGGGGGCGATCTATGCCACCAACATCACGCCGGACCCGGAGACGGGCATTGGCGGCTACAGCCTGGCGGAGTTCGACCGGGCGGTGCGCGGCGGTGTGGCGAAGGACGGGCATCATCTGTATCCGGCGATGCCGTACCCGTCCTACGCGAAGATGTCGGATGCCGACATTGCCGCGCTCTACAGCTACTTCATGAAAGAGGTGCCGCCGGTCAAGCTGGCGAACAAGCCGAGCGAGATCCCGGAGAAGCTCGCCTTCCGCTTCCCGCTGGCGATCTGGAATGCGCTGTTCACCGACAGCGCGCCCTATCAGAACGATCCGGGCCATGACGCGGTGTGGAACCGCGGCGCCTATCTGGTGCAGGGGCCCGGCCATTGCGGCGCCTGCCACACACCGCGCGGCTTCGCCTTCCAGGAGCAGGCCACCACCGAGCGCGGGGCGGCCTTCCTGGCCGGGGCGTCGCTGGATGGCTGGTCGGCCTCCAATCTGCGCGGCGATGCCCGCACCGGCCTGGGCAGCTGGAGCGCGGAGGACATCGTGGCCTTCCTCGGCGAGGGCCATAACCGCGATGGCGCGGCGTTCGGCTCGATGGTGGATGTGATCAACAACTCCACCCCCTATCTCAGCGCCGACGATCTGCACGCCATCGCGGTGTATCTGAAGTCGCTGCCGGCGAAGGGCAGCGAGGCGCCGGTGGTCTACAACACTGCCACCACGGTGGCGCTGCGCAGCGGCCGGTTCGAATCGTCGGGCGCGGAGATCTATGCCGCCAATTGCAGCGCCTGCCATGGCGCGGACGGCAAGGGCCATGGCAGCTATCTGCCGCCGCTCGCCGCCAACCCCACCGTGCTGGACGGCGATCCCTCGTCGTTGATCAACATCACGCTGAATGGCGGCCAGCCTCTGGTGGTGAAGGGCGCGCCGGACGGCTACCGGATGCCGCAATTCCGCCTGCAGCTGACCGATGCGCAGATCGCCGATGTGGTGAGCTTCATCCGCGCGGGCTGGGGCAACGGGGCGAGTGCGGTGACGGCGGCGCAGGTGAAGGCGCTGCGGGCGACGACGGATCCGACCTCGGACCAGGTGACCATCCTCAAGATGCGCTAGGGCCTGAAAATGCGCCAGGGCAGCGGCGCGGGCGGCTTGACTTTTGTTGGAAACTGAGATTATCTCAGTTTGCAGCGGAAGAGATCGCCCTTCGCGGGGCGGCGCCGACGGAGCAACCGCCCCGGAAACTCTCAGGCATCCAAGACCGCTGCGCCGTTTTGGACTCTGAAAAGTGGGGCCGCATGCCCCCGCCGATGGTGTAAGTCGCTGCCCGGTGCGCGGGCGGAGATGAT
>CAIVDX010000509.1 GCA_903904805.1 uncultured Rhodospirillales bacterium | reverse complement strand
GACGAGCACGGACCGGATTCTGACCACCCATGTCGGCAGCCTGCCCAGGCCCGACGATCTCGTGGCAATCATGCACGAAAAGATGGCGGCACGACCGGTGGACCCGGCGAAGCTGTCTGCGCGCGTGCGCTCTGCGGTGGAAGAGATCATCGCCAAGCAGGCCAGTTTGGGCATCGACATCGTCGCCGATGGCGAGATGAGCAAGGTGGGGTTCATTCCCTACATCAATGAGCGCCTGGCAGGCTTTCAGCCGTCGAACCGGCCGGAGGGCGGCAGCTATTGGGGGGCATCCCGCGATGCGCGGGCTTTCCCGGATTATTACGAATGGGTGGCGAAGCAGCCAGGCACCGCCGGCGGCGTGGGGGCGACGCGGTGGTCGTGCTGCGGACCGGTTGCCTACAAGGGCCAGCGCGAACTGGCGGCGGACATCGACAATCTGAAATCGGCGCTGGTGGGCAAGAGGGTGGTCGAGGCGTTCATGCCGTCGATCTCGCCGACCAATGTGGAAGATTGGGACTATAACGATCACTATCCCAATAACGATGATTACCTCAACGCGATCGCCGAGGCGTTGCGTGAGGAATATCATGCGATCGTGGATGCCGGGCTGATCCTGCAGATCGATGATCCCGCGCTGGCCACCAACTGGCTGCTTTATCCCGATCGGGATCTGCCCACCGTGCGCAGCTGGGCGGCGAAGCGGGTGGAGGTGCTGAACCACGCGCTGCGGGATATTCCGAAAGACAAGATCCGTTATCACACCTGCTACTCCATCAATATGGGCCCGCGGGTGCATGACATGGAGCTGAAGCACATCATCGACATCATGGTGAAGATCAAGGCCGGTGCGTTCAGCTTCGAGGCGGCCAATCCGCGCCATGAGCATGAATGGACGTTGTGGGCGGATGCCGGGCTGCCGGACGATGCCGTGCTGATCCCCGGCGTGGTGACACACAGCACGACGCTGGTGGAGCATCCGGAACTGGTGGCGCAGCGCATCGAGCGGTTCGCGTCGGTGGTGGGTCGTGACCGCGTGATCGCTGGTGGCGACTGCGGTTTTGCCTCCTTCGCGGTGTCGCATGAGATGCATGCCTCGATCGTGTGGGCGAAGCTGGCCGCGTTGGTGGAAGGTGCGGAGATCGCCTCGCGCAAATTGTGGCGCAAGGCGGCGTGATGCGCGCGCTCATCGCGGCCGCGCTGGCCGTCTGCCTTGCCGCACCCGCAGACGCGGCCGACAAGATCACCGTTGGTTTCATCTCCACACTGACCGGACCCGGCGGCCTCACGGGCACGAAAAGCCGCGAGGGCATGTTGCTCGGGCTGGAGGTGCTGGGCGGCAGGATCGGTGGCCTGCCGGTCGTTTTTCTCTCCGAGGACGATCAGCAGAAGCCGGAGATCGGCCGGCAGATCGCCGAGAAATACATCCTTCAGGACAAGGCGGATGTGATCGTGGGGGGTGGCTTCTCCAACGTGCTTCTCGCCATCGAGGGCGTGGTGGCGAAGGAGAAGATGCCGATTATCTCAGCGAATGCCGGGCCTTCTCAGCTCGCGGGCAAGGATTGCTCGCCCTATTTCTTTTCGACCAGTTGGCAGGGCGACAATTATGCCGAGGCGATGGGGGCGGCACTTGCCAAGCGGGGTGTAAAAAATCCCTATCTGCTGGCGCCCAACTATGTGGCGGGCCGGGATGTGCTGACCGGTTTCAAGCGCAGCTTCAACGGCCCGCTCTCGGGTGAGGTCTATACGCCGCTCACGCAGCTTGATTTCGCCGCCGAACTGGCGGCGGTGCGGGCGGCCAATCCGGGCGCGCTGTTCGTGTTCTATCCGGGTGGTCTGGGCATCCAGTTCCTGAAGCAATGGGCGCAATCGGGGCTGGGTGAGAAGATCCCGCTCTACACCGCCTACACGATCGACGTGACAACGCTGCCGGCGATCGGCGATGCGGCAACAGGCAGCGAGCTGACGAGCTTCTGGAGTGCCGAGCTCGACACCCCCGCCAACAAGAAGTTCGTCGCTGCCTACAGACAGAAATATGACGGCCCGCCGATGGAATACGCCGCGCAATCCTATGACGCGATCATGCTGCTGGATGCCGCGGTGCGCTCGCTCGGTGGCAAGATCGAGGATCGCGCGGCGTTTGTGGAGGCGATCCGGCACGCAAAGTTCGACTCGGTGCGGGGGAATTTCCACTTCGCCAACGATGGGTTTCCGACGCAGGATTTCTACCTGGAGAAGATCGTGCGCGGGGCGGATGGCAAGCCGACCATCAAGCTGGAAGAGAAGGTGCTGGCGGATTATTCCAATGCCTATACGAAGGAATGTCCGCTTAAGTAGGAGAAGACCAGCGCTGCTTTTTTGAAAAAAAGAAGCAAAAAACTTCTTCCTGTTTTGGTGCCGTTTCGCAACACGTGGGATACCACTGGTATCCGAAATGCCGCATGGATGCGGCAAAGTTTCAAAAGTTTTTTGGTTCTTTTTTTTAAAAAAGAACGACTTCTCTTATGTCCTCATCACAATCTTTCCGAAGTGACTGTTGGTCCGCATATGCGCCTGCGCGGCTTCCGCCTCGTCGAGCGTGAAAGTGCGATCGATCGGGATGCAGAGTTGGCCCGCGGTGACTGCGGACCAGAGATCGCGGTGCATGGCGGCGGATTCGGCGCGCAGTTCGTCCATTGAGCGGGTGGCGTGGGTGACGCCGATATAGGCGATGCGTTTGCGGGCGTGGAGCGTGTAGTCGAACTCACCGATGCTGCCGCCGAGGCGGCCGACATTGATGATGCGGGCGAGGATGGCGGCGGCCTTCATGTTCTGGTTGGCGACCGGGGCGGACACCATGTCGATGATGACGTTGACGCCTTTGCCGTTTGTGGCGCGCAGAACGCCCTCGGACCAGTCAGGCTGGGTGGTGTCGATGGTGAGATCAGCGCCGTGGTCGGTCAGGCGCGCGCGGCGGGCTGCGTTGGTGGAGGTGCCGATGACCAGGCTGGCGCCGGCGAGTTTGGCGATCTGCAGGCCGAGGATGCCGACGCCGGAGCTGGCACCTTGAATCATGACAGTTTCGCCTTGGGTGAGTCTGGCGTTGGTGATCAGCGCGTCATGCATGGTGCCGAGCGCGACGGGCAGGGTTGCGGCCTGGTCCCAGCCCATGGTGGCGGGGATGGCCAGAGCGCGGCCCCAGTCGGCGACGGCATATTCGGCATAGCCGCCACCGCCGGCGCACATCACGCGGTCGCCTGGCGCGTGGGTGTGGACATCGGCCCCGCATGCGACGATCTCGCCGGCGAATTCGATGCCGGGGATGCTCCCCTGTGCGCGGGCGTGGCCGGAGCCATAGATGCCAGGCAGTTCGGCGCGATTCATGCCGATGGCGCGGACTTTGACGAGCACCTCGTTGGGCTTTGGGACGGGGCGCGGCACGTCGCGGATCACGAGGGTTTCGGTGTCGACGATGGCGGCTTTCATGAGGGGGCTCCTGATATCGTGCGACCGGCGCCAGGTTGTGTGGGTGGTGCGGTTTGAGCCGGATGGTGCGGGCTGGGATGGGATTAAGGAAGGGCTTCTTTTT
>CAIVDX010000508.1 GCA_903904805.1 uncultured Rhodospirillales bacterium | reverse complement strand
TGGGCGATCGCGTGGCCGCCGAACACGGTGGTGATGATCGGCACCTTGATCTGGGTGCCGAGGATGGTGGTGGAGGTGTCGATCGCCCCCATGGAATTCAGATAATGCGGCAGGATCTGGCGCCTTTTGAAGGCGTTGATGTTCTCATGCATCGTCCATTCATCGCCGGCACCGGACGAAATATAGCCGAAGCCGCCGGCGGGGATGATTTTGCGGGCGGGCTCCTCCAGCCGGCGGAGGTCGAGCACCTCGATCTTGCGGGCACCGCTGGGGGCGTCGTAGCCGGGGGCGGTGACGGTGGGCAGGTCGTCGTCGGGCTGGCTGGCCGGGGTGGCGGCTTGCGCGAAGAGCGGGCGGGTGCCGGCGAGGGTGGCCGCGGCGGCGGCGGCGCCGAGGAGGGCGCGGCGGTGGCTGTGCATGGTTCTCTCTCCCTGGTGGGCCGTCCGATCTGCGCCGGATGCGGGGAGCCTGACACGGCGCGGGCCGCGGGAAAAGCGGCTCAGCGGGCCGGGCGCAGCGGGCGGCCGTCGATCGCGCGGGTCTGCTGGCCGGCGGCGCGGGCGGCGAGGGTGAAGCAGCGCTCGAGCGCGTGGTGCAGGGTGGGGTCGGTCTGGCCCTGCTCGGGCGGAAAGTCGGCGGCGGTGAGGCCAAGCGCGCGCAACGGGGCGAGGCTGGCGGGGCGGACCCAGAACATGGTGCCCTCGAAGAAGCCGAGCTCGACCGGGGCGGGCGGGTCCATGCGGGCGCAGATCTCCTCGACGAGCCTGCGGTTGCCGAACCAGTAGAGCGGACGGGTGCGGAAGAACCAGGAGAGGCCGACGAGGCCGACCCCGGGGTCGGTGAAGTGGCGCAGGATGCGGGCGACATTGGCGCGGCTGCCGGTCAGCACGGCGAACAGCATGCGCCGGCGCAGCTCGCCCTGGCGCAGATGCGGGCTTTTCTTGGTGTGCAGCTTCAGCACCGCGTCGAACCGGTCGAGCGCGCCGGCGCCGAGCAGGGCGAGGAAGGGGGCGACATCGCGGCCGCGGTTCTCCGCGCCATGAAGTGTGATGAGGGGGTTGCCGGCGGCACGCGCGGCCAGGCCCTCAATCCGGTCCGGCGGGGCGGTGACGATCAGCGGGCTGCCGGCGGGCAGGGTGGCCCAGGCGGCGAGGATTTCATCCCAGAGCTCGGGGTAATAGACGTGCGCCACCAGGGCGGCGCGCAGGGCGGGGGGCGGCGCATCGTCGAGCCGGCGGGCGCGGACCCACTGATAGGGTGGGGAGATCAGCAGCCTCGCATAGGCGATCTCGGCGGCGCGCAGCGCGGTGATCGCGGGGTGTCGCAACACCCGCTTCCACAGCGGCCGGCGGCGCGCCGGCAGATCGGGCGGGCTCATCCCAGGCTGGGCGGGATCGGGCCGAGCCGGCCGAAGATGCCGTCCCGCAGTCCGGCGGAGATCACCGTGAGGTTGCGCAGGCGCTCGGCCTCGCGCAGGGCGAGCAGGCCGGTCTGGGCCAGCATGACGGCCACCGAGCGCACACGCCAGGCCAGCGGGATGTGCGGCAGGCGCAGGCAATAGACCGAGTTGCGGATGTAGAAATAGCGCCGGGTGCGGCTCTGGCCGAGGAAATGCAGGCCGGGGCGCTGGGTGGCGTCAGTGGGGTCGCCGCAGCGATGCGGCATCGGCAGGTCGCGCGCCACCAGGCAGGCATGGCCGCGGCTCCAGGCGCGGAAGCTCCATTCGACGTCGATGCCGCCGATGAAGAAATCGTCGCGAAAGGGGCCGATGGCGGCGAGCGCGGCGAGGCAGATGAGCGAGCCGGAGGTGGGCACGAAGACAGCCGCGGCAAGCGGGGTGTCGCCGGGGGAGCCGCGCCAGAAATAGCGGACGCGGCGATAATTCTCACCGTCCGGCGGCTGCAGAAGGGGGCCGA
Organism: uncultured Rhodospirillales bacterium; assembly: GCA_903904805.1. Taxonomy (GTDB): domain Bacteria; phylum Pseudomonadota; class Alphaproteobacteria; order Acetobacterales; family Acetobacteraceae; genus CAIVDX01. Next base: position 5,129 of record CAIVDX010000508.1, on the reverse strand, counting down.
CGCAGGCGACGCGCTGGCCCTGGGCGGTCTGGGCGAGCAGGCGGTCGCGCAGCTGCTCCGGCATCTCGGGCGTGGGCTCGCTGTCCTGGTCGAACAGCATGACGTGGTTGAAGCCGGCCGCAGCGGCGGCGGCGCAGATGGCGTTCAGCCCGGCGCCGAGGCCGACATTTTCCGCCGATTCCAGCACCCGGGCGGTGGGGATGGAGGAAAGCAGCTGGGCGCAGGCGGGCTCGAGCGGGCCGTTGACGAAGACGAGCAGGGGGCGGCCGCCCTGTGCCAGCGGGCCGAGCAGGCGTGTGAGGATGGCGACGTCTGGCCGGTAGAGCACCACGCCGGCTGGAACGTCGGTCAAGCTTCACTCCCATGGCGACAGCGCGGAACGGCCGGTCGCGCCGTGGCGAAGGCTTAGCTTGCGGGCGCGGTCAAAACAATGTTGCCGCGCACAATCGCGCAGAGGTGATGTGTGACGGGTATTTCTGGCGGGTATTTCCGGCGGCTATTTCTGGCAGGTATCTCCCGGGAGGCCTGCGGGTTAGTGGCGATGGCCGGGCAGGGCGGCCAGCGGGGCGGAGCGGATGCGCCGTAGTTCGGCGGCCAGGGCCTCGGGGCTGTCGGCGATGTCGTGCGGGCCGGGAAGCTCGGCGGCGCGGAGCCAGCCAGCCTCATCGATCAGGAACGTCGCACCCGTTGCCTGCTCCAGCGCACGGCCGAGCAGCAGGGCGAAGGCGGGCGCGGTCTGGCTGTCGGCGGCGATGCATCCGGGTCCGCGCGGGGTGAGGGCGATGTCGATGCCATCAGTGGGGAGCGGGGCGCGCGGCGGCACGGGGCCGAGGCGCAGGCGCACGAGGTGGCCACGCAGGGCGCCGGGTGGGAACACGCGGCCGTCGTCGCAGGCTGCGGCGAAGGCGGGGGCGCGCAGTGGCACTGGCCAGATCCGGCTCTCGGCCCAGGCCTGGCCGGCATTGTTGGCATGCAGATAGTCGATCAGCGCCCAGACCTGTTCGTCCACAAGCGCGGCGGCTGGCATCGCCTGATGGCCGTCGGGCGCGGCGATGCCGTGGGTGATCCACCAGAACAGGTCGCCATCCGGATGCGGCCAAAGATGCGCGGCGGTGAGGTCGGCGGGCGGCGTGTCTGGGTCGCCGGCGGGGCCGTGGCCGCGACCGTCGGCGCCGTGGCAGCTGGCGCAATGGGAGGGGTAGAGCGCGGCACCTGCCATGATCGCGGTGGTGGCGAAGGCGGTGGGCGAGGTCTGGAAGCCGGTGGGCGTGGCGGCCTCGCTCAGCAGGTCGAGATGCGGCGCGGCGAGGGTGAGCGCGGCCAGGGCGGCCAGCAGCGGCGGCCAGCGTCGGGTGGTGGCGGCGAGCAGCAGCAGGAGGCTTCCGGCGGTGAGGCCGAGCAGGCCGCCAACCGCCTCGGGGCCGAGGTCGGGGTCGGTGAGGGCGTCGAGGCTGGGGCGCCAGGAGAGTGGCCACAGAGGGGCGTCGTGCAAAGCGGGCGGCAGGCCCGCGAGCCAGCCGGCGGCGAGCAGGGCGGCCAGCGCGAGCGCGGTCTGGGCGAGCAGGCTGGCGAGCAGCCGAGCGCGGCTGGTCGGCTGGTCGAAATGGGGCACCAGGCGATGGCGGTTCAGCCAGCCCAGGCCGACCAGCAGCGCGAAGATGGCGGACTTGCCCAGAGCGACCTGCCCGTAGGCGGTGCCGATCAGCGCGGGGAGCGAGCCGATCAGCACCCAGCTTTGCAGCAGGGCGGAGGCGAGCAGCAGCCAGGCGGACAGCAGGGCGATTCGGCCGAAGCGCCAGGCGGCTTGGGCGGCCTGGCGCGTCGGGCCGTGCATCACCGCCCAGGCGAGCGACGGCAGCTGGCCGAACCAGGCGGCGGCGGCGAGCAGATGCAGTGGGGTGGCGAGCAATTGCCAGGCGGGCGCGCCGCCCATCGCCACCGCGTGCCCCTGGGCGGCCTGGGCGAGCGTGGCGGCGAGGCCTGCGAGCAGACCCAGCCGCGGCCGGCCCGCCCGTCCCAGCAGGGTGGCGAGCAGGGCGCAGGTGATGCGCAGGCCGATCAGGGCGCCGAAGCGGGTGCCGCGCAGCATCTCCGGCAGCCAGATAAGGGCGGCCAGGGCGCTCTCGGACTCGCTGTAGTCCCTGGCTTCCAGCACCAGCCAGGCCAGGGCGCCGAGGCAGGCAGCGGCGCCGGCGAGCGCGAGCTGTCGGCCGGCGAGCCGTGGCGGCAGCAGGGCGGGCGCCGTCCAGGCGGCGAACAGCAGGCTGCCCAGCAGCACCAGCAGACCGCCATCGGCGGTCAGCCGTGCCGCGAGCAGCGGCCAGCCGCCTTCCGGCATCGTCATTGCCTGCCTTGCATGTGCTCAGGGCGCGACATGGAAGGTGAAGTGGCCTTCGGTCTTGTGGGTGTCCACCGAGACCGCGTGCCAGATCACCTGATAGTCACCTGGTTTGAGCGCGGGCAGGCCGAGCAGCAGCTGGCGCGGGCCGCCGGAGCGTTGGTCATGCGTGGCGACGGGTGCGCCGGCCGAATCCAGCAGCTCCACGCGGGTGAATCTTGGCTCGATCCCCTCGGTGAAGTTCAGCACGAGATCGGGTGGCGCGCTGGCGATGGTGCTGCCGACCGCAGGGATCGCGCCGTCGAGGAAGGCGTGCGCGTGTGCGGCCGGCGACAGCAGGCAGAAGGCCGATAAGATAACGGATGAAAAGCGCATGTATCACCACTCCAGCAGGGGCTTGCCGAGCGAGTTCGGCAGCAGGTCGTCAAGGAAGATGTGGAATTGCGCGATCACGCCGACATTGGTGCCGGTGGTCTTGTTCAGCGGGATCAGCGCTTCGATGCCAAACTGCCAGGTAGAGCCAAGCCAGATCACGCCGGGGGCCGCCTGCCAGGTGGTGCCCAGCCCGCTCGGTGCCGTCGCCGGGGAGGACCAGGTGAACTCCACCAGCGGGATCATTCGGCCAAACACCGGACCAAGCCCGAGATCGCGGACCTGCGCCTGCAGATAGGGCAGGCTGTACTGGATGGAGACCCCACCGCTATAGCGATTCTCGTTGCCGGCATTGAAGCTTGTCGAAGGCTGGCCGGTGCCGGGATCGAATGTGGTGGTGCCTTTCAGCCCGACATCGGCGATGGTGTACCCGAACTCGCCGGTGACCGCGAAGGGCCGGACATAGTCCCATGGCAGGTCGCCCATTCCCTTGCCGATATAGACCAGCGGGGTGGTGCTGCCATAGGTGTCGGCGCCCAGTTGCGTGGTGCCGACATGGGAGAGTTCGCGCTGCACGCCGACGCTGAGGATGAATTCGTGCTCGGGATTCATATAGGCGCGGCCTTTGGCGGTCACGAACAGGTTCTGCCAGCCGTACTGCGTGCTGCCGTGCAGTGTCTGCTGCGCGGCGCCGCCCCAGTTCACCGCGAGGCCGAAATTCTCGGTGATGCGCTTATCGTATTCGATGCCGAGATTGTAGTTGTAGACAGGCCCTGGGCCGCCATCTGCGCCCTGGCGCTGCACCGAGAATGTGGGGATCGAGGCCTCATCGGCAACGCCTGGGTCGTCCATGGTGAGGGTGACGGGGAAGGTGCGATCGCCGGCGATGGCGTGGGCGTGGGCATGGTTGGGCAGGGTGAGCGACGCCAGTGCGGCAGCCGCCACCACGCCCCGAATCGGGGTGATGTTCATCGGATGATTCCTGAATGACCGAGTGTGGGGCTGGCTAGTGCGACATGGCGCCATGGCCGGCCATGCCGTCCATATGCATCGCTGGGTGCATCGCGGGCGCTGTCATGCCGCCGGGGCTGCCGACGGTGACAGTCACCGTTGTGGCAGGTGCTGACTTGAAGTTCAGCGTCAGCGGGAATGTGGCACCCGGCGTGAGCGGCTGGTGCAGGCCGAACAGCATGACGTGATAGCCACCCGGCGCGAGCGTGACCGGCGTGCCGGGGGTGAGGGCGATCGCCTCGACCGGGCGCATCTTCATCACGCCGTTATCGTCAAGAGTGGTGTGCAGCTCGGCCTTGTCGGCCACCGGGGTGCTCGCTGCGACCAGCGTGTCGGGACTGGTGGTGGTGAGGGTGACATAGGCGGCGCCGTTGGGTTGGCCGGCGGCGGTGGCGCGTGCCCAGGCGTTGGTGACGGTTGGCTGGTCGGCGAGGGCCGCGGAGGACAGGCTGATCAGCAGGCCGGCGAGGGCCGTGCGGGAGAATTTCGTCATGGAAAGATCCTTTGCGTTGACTGGAAGCGATGGAACGCGACGGATCAGACGGGTGGCGCGCGGGCACCGTTGGCCCGCACAACGATGCGCGCCGGCGGTGCCTGCGCGGGCGGGGTGGGGGCGTGGGTGGTGATGGCGATGGTTGGTGGGCCGGGCAGCGGCGGTGGCACCGGCAAGGCGGCCGCGCCGTGCAGCATCGGCAGGCAAAAGGCGCAGATGTCAGGTGCGTGGGCGGGCGCCTGGTCGGACTGGCCCGGCTGGTCGGGCGAGATCATGCCGCCCATGCCGCAGATCACATAAGGCAGCCCGTCCAGCGTCGCGGGGGCGCCCGCCGGGGCACGCGCCGCGATCACTGGCGATGGCGCGAGCGGTGCGGCGAGCACGTTCAGCAGGATCAGCCACAGACCGATCCACGCGCGCCGGCAGGCTCTGCGATGGCGTGCGATTTGCCTCATGCGGGGTGCGAATCAGCTCAACAATTTGCCGACGGTGGCGGTGGTGGAGTGGCCGGGGAGCAGTTCGGCGAGCAGCACCTTGCCGCCATATTCGGCAACGAACTCCGATCCCACCACGGTGGCGACGGTGTAGTCCGCGCCCTTGACCAGCAGGTCGGGCCGCAGCGCGCGCAGCAGCTCCTCGGGGGTGTCTTCCTCGAACACGCAGACCAGATCGACCGACGCCAGCGAGGCGAGCACCGCGGCGCGGGCGGCATCGGTCTGCACCGGGCGCGTCGGGCCCTTGAGGCGGCGCACCGAGGCGTCGGAATTCAGGCCGACAACGAGGCGGTCGCAATGGGCGCGCGCCTGCTCGAGCAGATGCACGTGGCCGGGATGCAGGAGGTCGAAACAGCCATTGGTGAAGCCGACCCGATAGCCCACGCGGCGCCAGCGCTCGGCCTGCTCGCCAGCGGCCTCC
>CAIVDX010000507.1 GCA_903904805.1 uncultured Rhodospirillales bacterium | reverse complement strand
GTTTTGAAGAAAAGAACCATCAATGTTGTGGATTTTTGGTGCCTAGGGCGGCATTTCAGCACTTAGGCGCGGCGGAAGAAGACCGCACCGGCGCGGTGGGATAGCCACATTCTGGTCTGGCGCATCGTGCTGAGGCCGATCACCAGATCGTAGGGGTTCAGGAGAATTGATCGGGCCATCCGTGCGCTGGAGACACTGACATCCGGCGCGTCGAACCTCAGCGAACCCAGCCGCAACTGGCGGAATCTGTGCCGTCGATAGCTCGGCATGTTCGGCCCGACTCCCTGAAGATTGCCTGAAGGATCCTCCGTCAACTGGTCCGTGGCCAGCCCCAGTTTCGCGGCCCCGCTTGGCATCAGCAGTGTGGAGGCGGCCCCGGTATCGATCATCGCGTTCAGAGCGACCCCATCCAGCTCCGCAGCCATCATGTATTTCAGGCCACCGGACTCAAGCGGCAAAGGCTCGACAGGATGCGTCCAGTTGACCGGTTCGCCGATGCAATTGTCAGACTGGTAGAACGACAGCCTGCCGGACGGAAAATCGAAATCCATGTCAAGCGGCAGAAGCAGGTCAGCACCCAGCAACCCGGCGATGTCGGTTCCGAAAATCGACGGCACGTCCCACACGGAAATGACGACGCGCTTGAATCTTGCACCACCGACGATCAGCTCCGGGATCAGCGCGTTGCGACGGGGTTTCGTCGAACCGCCGATGCCGTTCAATGTTGTCACCCGCGTGGCGGTTTCTGGCAGCCTCATCGAGATAGCCAGCGCCCGGGCGATGGTGCTGCTGTCGGCGCCGGTATCGACCACCATCCGCGTGCCGAGGCCATTCAGTGTGACCGGGATAACCACCATGCCCCGCGCTTCCAGCGGAAATGTTCCCAGCAGGGTGGAGCCGCAGTTCGACGCCGCGGACGCCTCCGAGGCGGCCGTGATCGACAGGGCGGGCAGCGACCCGAGCAGTGCGCGGCGGGAAAGTTTCATGAGCGGGGATCACGCGGAAGATGTGAAGCCAGCTTGGTATTGGTTCCAAACGTTGCGATAAAACTATTCATCGTGATCGCCTCCCGGTCTGTCAACGCCTGCAACGGCAACCACCTGAGCCTCATAACGCCGTCAGGCCCCCATCCACTGGTAGCGCCACGCCGGTGATGAACGATGCCTCGTTGGAGGCCAGGAACAGGATGGGAAAGGCCACCTCGTCAGCCTCAGCCCAGCGCCCGAGCAGGCAGGGCACCGCACCGCGGGTGCGCAACTCGGCCTCGCTCATTCCGCGCGCAGCCGCGCGCCCCAGCGTCCAGGGCGTGAGGGTGGAACTCGGACAGACTGCATTGACGCGAATGCCATGCTTGGCTTCCTCGGCAGCCAGCACCCGCATCATCGCCAGACCCGCCGCCTTGGTTGCGTCGTACTGGCCCATATTCTCCCGCCCCGCCACCGCGAAGATGGAGGAGACAATCACGATCGCACCGGCCTGGGACCGACGCAGCCAGGGCAGGGCAGCACGCGAGCAGAAGGCTAGGCCGGCGACATTCACCGCCAACATCCGCTCCCAGCTCTCCGGGCTGGCGTCGGCGATGGCGCCATAGGCGCGTGCGGCGGCATTGTTCACCAGAATGTCCAGCCGCCCCAGCCCGCCGGCGAGCCCATCGATGGCACGGGCAATCGCTGTGGCGTCCGCAATGTCGGCCGCGCCGCGCACGATCTTGCGCTCAGGAAATTCCTCAAGCAGAGCCGCGAAACTCTCCTCCAGCAAAGCCGCATCCTGGTCGATCATCCCGAGATCCGCCCCCTCGCGCGCGAAGAGCCGCGCGGTGGCCAGCCCGATGCCGCGCGCCGCCCCGGTGATGATCGCCGCCCTGCCGGCCAGCCTGCCCGTCATGGCCATGTCCTAGAGCGGAAACATCAGCGCGCCCTCGCGCACCGGCACTCGGCTACCTTCCGTGAAGGGCGCGGTGAACGCCCGATGCATCAGCCGCCGTACGCCGATCACATCCACATCCGGGCTCAGCAGATGCTCGCTCCGCCGCGCGCTCACCACATCGCCCTGTGCCTCGCCGGCGAAAGCATCCTCGGCGGAGACCTTTTTCAGCCGCGGCAGCGCCAGATCATGAAAGGTCCTCGTCGCATGCTCGCGCGCCGCATCGTCCGCCGCGCGAAAGACGGTATAGCGCACGATCATTGTGTGCTCGGCATCAATCGGGAACTGCCATAGCCGCGAGACATAGGAAGCTGCCCCAGGTGCCGGTGCGATGGGGTTGGAGTGGATGCAGGGCAGCGCGAAACGGTCGCCCTTCACATCGACAGTGATTTTGCGC
>CAIVDX010000506.1 GCA_903904805.1 uncultured Rhodospirillales bacterium | reverse complement strand
CCTGGGGGAGGAAAGGCCTGGGGGAGGAAAGGCGGGGCGCAGAGTCCCTGGCACTCCTCAACGCTGTCCTGACATCCCGCCCGCACCGACCGCGTCTCCCCCTCGCCAGCGCGGGCCGAAACCGCTATTCACGGGCTCAGTGGCGTGCCGATTCGCGCCTGTCCGGTGGTGCCGGGAAATGGGGAGTTTGTTGATGCGATCAACCATTCATTGGAGTCTCGCGGGTCTGGCGTGGGCCGCCGCGACGGTCTCTCCGGCGCTGGCGCGCTGTGCCGATCCGGCCGATCGGGCGGTGTTCGATGTGGTCGGGCTGAAGAGCGAGATGATGGTGCTGGCCATCTCCTGCAAGCGCGGCGACGACTATAATGCGTTCGTCAACAAGTATCGGGCGCTGTTGACCAAGGCCGATGCCGATCTGGGCAAGTATTTCGCACGCGTTTATGGCAAGGCGGCCGGTCAGCGGCAGCAGGATGCCTATGTGACCGCGCTGGCCAACGGGCAGGCGAATGAGGGCTCGCGGCTGGGGTCGGATTTCTGCCCGCGGAACAGTGTGATGTTTGACGAGGTGAAGTCGGTCTCCACCGAGGTGGAGCTTGCGGCGTTCGCCGCCGGCAAGGATGTGGTGCCGGAGGTGCCTGGCGCCTGTGCGGGACAGACCGCGAGTGCCGCCACGCCTGCGGCGAAAAAGCGATGAGCCCGCGGCTGGGTTTGGTCGGCATCGCGCTGTGCGCCGTGCTGGCCGGGTGTGCGACCGAGAAGGCGCCGAGCACGGCGACGCGCTATTCTGCGGATTTCACCGGGGCGGCGAAGGGCTGCATCGCGCCGAAGGATCTGCAGGTGCCGGCGGGCAAGACCAATGAGGTGACGATCACCGTGATCAATGATGGCGGCTGGTGCGCGCTGACGGTCGATCGCGATGGCAGGCCCTATGACCTGGGGCTGCTGACCTCGCCGCCGACGCACGGCAAGGTGTTCATCCATAAGGTCGGTGACGACACGCGCATCGATTATACCCCTGATCGCGGGTTCACCGGGGATGACAAGTTCGCCCTGACCCTGAAGCCGACCGGGGCGACGCTGGCGGTGATTGCCAACGTCTCACGCTGAAACTCCTGGCCTCACGCGGCGTGGTGGTGAAACATCCCGCCGTGTGGCCACGAATGGCTCACAGGCAGTGAACAGGCGGGGGCGTGATGGACAAGGGTGCGGGCTGGCGTGACAAGCTGATCGCGGCGAAGCAGGCCTGGGCCAGGCAGGGCCGTCTGCTCACCGGAACCACGGCGGATCCGGCGGTGGCGCGCCTGCCGCCTGGTCAGACCCTGGTGAAGGACTGGCCGGTGCTCGATCTTGGCGAGCAGCCTGCGGTGAGCGCGATGAAGTTTCGCCTGGACATCGATGGGCTCGTTGCCAATACGCTGAGCCTGACTCTCGACGCATTCATGGCGCTGCCGCAGACGGAGTCTGTGTCGGACATGCATTGCGTGACGCAGTGGTCGCGCTACGACAACAGATGGCGCGGTGTGTCGGCGCATGCGCTGCTGGACATGGTGCAGCCTTTGCCGGAGGCGGCGCATGTGATCCTGCATGCCCATGACGGCTACACCACCAATGTGCGGCTGGATCAGTTCGACCAGCCGGATGTGTTTCTGGTGCATTCCTGGGAGGGCGCGCCGCTCTCGCGCGAGCATGGCGGGCCGGTGCGGGTGTTGATCCCGCGCTTGTATTTGTGGAAGTCGGCCAAGTGGATCAGGCGGATTGAGATTGCCGCGCAGGATGCTCCCGGATTTTGGGAGGTGCGCGGGTATCACAACAATGCGGATCCCTGGTTGGAGGAGAGGTACAGCCAGTAAGCGAGGCTGTTCCTGTTTGAAAAAAAAGACCGCTTACGTGCTTACCGCTTTCACGATTTCCTCGACCACATCAACGAACATCTGCTCGGTGAGTCGCCCGGTGTTGGTGTTGTAGCGCGACACATGGTACGAGTTGGCCAGCACCACGTTGCTGCCGAGATCATGCATGGCGCCGTGCACGAATTTCGCTGCCGCGAGTTTCAGGCCCTGGGCGCGCAGCACCGCCTGGTGGGCGATCAGGCCGAGGGCGAGGATCACGCGCAGATTGGGCATGGCGGCGATTTCGCCGCGCAGGAAATCGTTGCAGGCACGGATTTCAGAGGGCTCGGGCTTGTTCTGCGGCGGCACGCAGCGCACGGCGTTGACGATGCGGCAGTCATGCAGCGTCATGCCATCCGATGGATCGGCTTCGAAACGGCCCTGTGCGAGGCCAAAACGAAGAAATGTTTCATAGAGTAACACGCCGGCATAGTCGCCAGTGAAGGGGCGGCCGGTGCGGTTGGCGCCGCGCACGCCGGGGGCGAGGCCGACCACCAGCAGGCGCGAGGCGGTGTCACCGAAGCTGGGGACGGGCGCGTTGTGCCAGGCGGGTTCCTTGGCGCGCAGATCGGTGCGGTAGGCGACCAGGCGCGGGCAGAGCGCGCAGTCGTGGCCTGGCGCCGGG
>CAIVDX010000505.1 GCA_903904805.1 uncultured Rhodospirillales bacterium | reverse complement strand
GTGGCGCAGCACATCGCGCCGCTGCCATGACCGCCTGTCTTGTTCCATCGCCCATCCCCTGCCGCGATATGACGCATGCCTCTTAATGGCGCGCCCAACCTATCGCTCTGTCAAGCAAGCAAGGGGCCACTGGTCGTGCGCGCCAGGGTCGGCTATCGCGGCTCGAACGACCATTGGAGCGCGAGCATGTCCTCACTGAAATCCTCCGCCTTCGTGCCGCACGACATTGCCGCCCCCATCGCCGGGCGCGCCGATGGACCGCTCGCCGGGCTAACCTTCGCGGTAAAGGACATGTTCGCGGTCACCGGCCAACGCGCCGGCGGCGGCAATCCGGACTGGCTCTCCCATCAGGCGATTGCCACCCACACCAGTTCCGTGGTCGCCACACTCCTGGATGCCGGCGCGAGCCTCACCGGCAAAACGGTGTGCGACGAATTCTTCTTCTCGATCGCCGGCGCGAATGCCCATTATGGAACGCCTCCCAATCACCGCGCGCCCGGCCGCATTCCCGGCGGCTCCTCCTCAGGCTCGGCGAGCGCTGTGGCGGCCGGTGCCGTCGATTTCGCCCTAGGCAGCGACACCGGCGGCTCGGTGCGCGTGCCGGCGGCCTTCTGCAGCCTGCACGGCATCCGCCCCACCCACGGCGCGCTGCCGATGGACGGCGTGCTGCCGATGGCTCCGAGCTTCGACGTGATCGGCTGGTTCGCCGCCGGCCCCGGACTGCTTCGCCTTATCGGACGCCACCTGCTGCCCGTCAGCGCTCCCGCCCCAATCACCCGCCTGCTCGCCGCCACCGACATGCTCGCGCTGGCCGACGCGCCGATCGCTCAGGCGATCGCCCGCATCCTCGCCAGGCTCGACACCACGCCCACCCAGCTCGCACCGGCGGGCACCGAGGCTTGGCGCGAGGCCTTCCGCGTCATCCAGGGCCGCGAGATCTGGGCCTGCCACGGCGAATTCATCAGCTCCGTGAAGCCAGCCTTCGGCCCCGGTGTCGCCGAGCGGATGGCCTATGCCGCCACCGTCAACCAGCCGCAGGCCGACGCCGCAACCGCCATCCGCGACACCGCCCGCGCCCATCTGCTGGCGCTGATTCCACCGGGCACGGCGATCATGCTGCCCACCGCCCCCTGCGCACCGCCACTCGCCGACGCCGACGCGATGAGCCTCGACCATTTCCGCACCCGCGCGATGGCGCTGACCTGTGCCGCGGGGCTGGCCGGCCTGCCGCAGGTGACACTACCAATCGCGACATCTGACGGGCTCCCCGCCGGCCTATCACTCCTCGGCTCCCCAGGCAGCGACCACGCCCTGCTCGACCTTGCGTGTTCCCTGGCGCCGCTGTGCGGAACCTGACTCACAGAAATTTTTTGCTTCTTTTTTTCAAAAAAGAGGTTCTTTCTTGAGAGAAAGAAGCAAAGAACTTCTGGTATTTTGGGTCCGCAGCCGTCGCGGCAATGTGCCCTTGGCAGGAACGACCGGCAGGTACAATCTTCTGGTATGATCCTTTCTGTTCTTGACCAGTCTCCCATTTCCTCCGGCGGCGCAGCGGATGCGGCCATCCGCGAGTCGCTCGTGCTCGCACGGGAGTGCGAGGCGCTGGGGTATGCCCGCTACTGGGTCGCCGAACATCACAATTCCGACTCCATCGCCGGCTCCGCCCCGGAAATCCTGATCGGCGCCATCGCCGCCACCACCTCACGCATCCGGGTGGGCAGTGCCGGCATCATGTTGCCGCATTATTCCGCCCTGAAGGTGGCCGAGCAGTTCCGCGTGCTTGAGGCCATCGCCCCCGGCCGCATTGATCTCGGCCTCGGCCGCGCCCCCGGCTCGGAC
>CAIVDX010000504.1 GCA_903904805.1 uncultured Rhodospirillales bacterium | reverse complement strand
CGATATCGACCCGAAGTCGCACCCGGCCTGGACCGGCGTCCAGCGCATCATGGACACGGGTGGCCAGGTGGCCAAGTTCAACAAGAAGTTCGCCGGTATCGGCTCGCGCACCTCGAAGTAAAGCTCTCCGCGGCCCGGTGCCGCGCGCCAACTCTCAAAAGGCCGGCTCCACCAGGGGCCGGCCTTTCGCGTTTTATGCCCTCTTGAACGCCGGTCGGCCGATCTCCATCTGCACGGTGTCGGGTTGCCCATTTGGGGACCTGATACGAGACCGGTCGGCCATCGCGGCGGCCATGCTCGTCATGTAACCTTGCTCACTCTGGAGGTTTGCCATCATGACCAACTTCGACTTCGCCCCCTTGTTTCGTAATGCCATCGGTTTCGACCGGCTGGCCCGTATCGTTGACCACGCGGTGCAGACCGCACCGGCGACGGCGCAGTCCTACCCGCCCTACAACATCGAAAAGCTCGGCGAAGACGCCTATCGCCTGACCATGGCGGTGGCCGGTTTCGCACCCGAGGAGATCGAGCTGACGGTGAAGGACAACACCCTGTTCGTGACCGGCCGCCCGGCCCAGGCCGAAACGCCGCAGGCCGAGCTGCTCTACCGCGGCATCGCCGCGCGCGCCTTCGAGCGCCGCTTTGCCCTCGCCGACCATATCGTGGTCGAGGGGGCTGACCTGCGCAACGGCCTGCTGCATGTGGGTCTGAAGCGGGTGGTGCCGGAGGCGCTGAAGCCACGCCGCATTCCGATCGGCGCCGCGCCGCAACTTGTCGTCGAGCAGGCGCAGGCCGCCTGAACCACGCCTAATGGGGGCCGGGCGGAAGTCCGGCCCCTTTTTATTGAGGCTTTCGGAAGAACGCGTCCGCCGCACTGCGATGGTCCGACTTCGCGGCGATCGCAGCCTCGGCGCGCGCAATCTCGGCGCGCAATTCAGCGATATAGTCGTGCAGTTCCGCAATCCCCAGCCGATCAAGCACCAGCCTCTCCAGCCGCGCTGGCTTGCGCGGCTCCTCCTCGTCGAACGCTGCCATGACGCCCCTCAGCTATCCGGTTCTTTCTATTGACCATAGGTGTGTCGAGGTCCATATGCGCCGGTGATGCGAGGGGCTCTCAGCGATGCGACCGTCGCTGCCTGCCTGCCCTTCACGCCCCCTTTTCTCCGGAACGAAGCACGCACATCGTGACCAAAGACCTGCCTCTGATGCCGAAGGCCACCGCCGTGTGGCTGATCGACAAGACCGCGCTGACATTCACCCAGATCGCCGATCTCTGCGGCATGCACCCGCTCGAGGTGCAGGCAATCGCCGATGGCGAGGTGGCGCAGGGCATTGTCGGCTATGACCCCGTCGCCAACGGGCAGCTCACCGCCGCCGAGATCGCCCGCTGCGAAGCCGATCCGGAGCTGCGGCTGAAACTGCTGCCCACGCCAAACCCGGTGGCACGACGCCGCGGCAATTCGCGCTACACGCCGGTCGCCAAACGAATCGACCGGCCTGACGCGATCGCCTATCTGCTGCGCAACTACCCGCAGCTGGGCGAGGCGCAGATCGTGAAGCTGCTCGGCACCACCAAGGACACCATCCAGAAGGTGCGCGATCGTGCGCACTGGAACAGCCCGAACATCAAGCCGCGCGACCCGGTGATTCTCGGCCTGTGCAGCCAGACCGATCTGAACGCTGCGGTCACCATCGCCAATGAGCGTCTGATCCGCGAGGGCCACGCGGTGCCCGAGCCGCCGATGCCGGAGAGCGACGAGGCCGCATAGGCGCTCTTCGCTCGCCTCCTTCGTTGCGCGAGCCGAGGTTTACCGGTAGCTAGCCTGCATCCATGCCGCGCCGCACCATTGCCGCGCGGTCAGCAAAGGGGCAGCGCCGTGGCCGAGATCAGCATTCCCAAGACACCCGCCTGGGTGAACGAGTTCCGCGCCTTCATCATGAAGGGCAACGTGGTCGACCTCGCCGTTGGTATCATCATCGGCGCGGCCTTCACCGGCATCGTCAACTCACTGGTGAAGGACATCTTCACCCCGGTGCTGGGCCTGCTGCTCGGCGGGCTGGATTTCTCCAACATTTTCATCACACTGAAAGGCGATCACGCCGCTACGCTGGACGCCGCACAGAAGGCCGGCGCCGTGACGATGAATGTTGGCGTGTTCCTGAACAACTGCATCAACTTCGTGATCGTCGGCTTTGCCATTTTCTGGCTGGTGAAGGCGCTCAGCAAGCTGCAGGCCTCCAAGGCGATCGAGGAAGCCGCCGCCCCGGCAGCGCCGCCTGAGCCGACACCGAGCGAGCTGCTGCTGGCCGAGATCAGGGACGCGCTGGTCAAGAAATAGCCCGCGGGCTTAGACGCTCAAGCCAGCCTGGCTCGCCAGGCCGGCCGAACGCGCGCCGCTGCGGCAGAACGCCAGCACCGGCCCGTGCAGTTCCGCCATCGCCGCAGCGAAGGCATCCACTGCAGCCGGGTCCGGCCTGCCCGGGACCACCGGGATATGGCGATATGCGAGCCCATGTGCCCGTGCCGCCGCCTCGATGTCGGCACTTGCGGCCTGACCAGGAGACTCATTGTCGGGCCGGTTGTTGATCAGCGCGGCGAACCCTGCCGCGGCGAGCTCGGCCACATCATCGGGGCGCACGTCGCCGCCGACAGACAGGCTGGGGCTGAGCTGGGTGATCGGGGTCATCTGCGTCTCCGTGTGAGGGTATTTCACGCGGCGCGTTGGCTGCGCCACAAAACATAAAAAGCAACAGCGAACACCAGGCCAGCAAAAAGCCGGCTCAGCAACTGGCGTTCGCCGGCCAACCGCATGGCCGCACTCATCCCCGCGACGCCACCCACAATGCCTCCGGCGATGAACTCGCAGGCCACCGGCCAGTCGACCAGTCCGGAGACGGCATAATTCGTCGCGGTCGCCAGCCCGAACGCACCCACCGCAAGCAGCGAGGTGCCCACCGCGTTGATCATCGGCATGCCGGTGGCGAAGATCAGGCCGGGCACAATCAGAAAGCCGCCGCCGATACCGAAAAAGCCCGCCAGCAGACCCACCCCCAGACCGGTCGCAAGCGTTCGGGCAACGCAGCCACGTGACAGCGCAACCCGTTCCAGCGCGCCCGGCCGGCGCGGCCGCAGCATCAGCCCGCCCACCACCAGCATCAGCAGCGCGAACAGCCCGATCAGCCGTTGGCCATCCACCATCTTGCCCAGGCTCGACCCCGCCACCGCGCCGAGCACCCCGGCCGTGGCAAACATCCCGGCGCTGGCCCATCGCACCGTGCCCGCGCGGGCATGCCCGGCGAAATTCACCAGCGCGTTGGCCGACACCGCGACCGCCGACGTGCCGATCGCCATGTGCGCCTGCGGCATACCCACCACATAGAGCAACATCGGCGTGGCCAGCACCGATCCGCCGCCGCCGACCAGCCCCAGCGTGAAGCCGACAAACACGCCACAAGCCAGTGCGGCCGCCGCGATCATCAGATGGTCTCGGCACGTGCGGCGTGCGGAGGGGCGGGCGTCGGCCTCGCATTGCCGGTGGCAAAGACGCGATACAGCGTCTCGATGATCGGCCGCACGCGCGGGTCGGTGAGCTGGTAGATGATGCGCCGCGATTCGCGCCGTGTGCTCACCAGATCGGCCTCCCGCAGCGCGGCGAGTTGCTGCGACAGGTTGGGTTGGCGCAGGCCAAGCTCCTGTTCGAGCTCCGACACGCCGGCCTCGCCATCGAGCAGACGGCAGAGGATCATCAATCGCATCGGGTGCGCCAGAGCGCGCAGAAGGTCGGCCGCCGCCGCGGGATCGCAGGCCGGATATGCCAGCGACGGGGCCGGCATGGCGTAGGGTGAGACCCTCATGTCAAAACAGGTTCAGCGGCAGCTTGAGGAAGCGGCGGCCGAGAGCATCGGGCTCGGGCAGGTCGCCGGCGCGGATGTTCACCTGCACCGAGGGCAGGATCAGCGTGGGCATGCCCAGCGTGACGTCGCGCGCGGTGCGCATCGCAACGAAAGCCGCCTCGTCGATGCCGTCGTGAACATGGATGTTGAGGGCGCGCTGTTCGGCCACACTGCTCTGCCAAGCCGGGTCGCGGCCCTGCTCATGGCCATAATCGTGGCAGGTGAACACACGCGTGGCCGGTGGCAGATCGAGGATCCGACGGATCGAGCGAAAAAGCTGTGCCGCATCGCCTCCGGGGAAATCGCAGCGCGCGGTGCCGGCATGCGGCATGAACAAGGTATCGCCGACGAACACCGCATCGCCAATGAGGTAGCTCATGCAGGCCGGCGTATGACCGGGCGTATGAATCGCACGCGCGGTCAGACCGCCAATCTGGAAGTTCTCGCCGTCGGCAAAGCGATGATCGAACTGGCGGCCATCGGTGGCGAAGCCCTCACCAAGGTCGAACACATCGCCGAACACGCGCTGCACCTGGCTGACCTGGTCCCCGATGGCGATGGCACCGCCGACGCGCGCCTTCAGCCAGGCAGCAGCAGAGAGATGATCGGCATGCACATGGGTTTCCAGCAGCCACCGCACGGTCAATCGCCGCTCGGTAATGAGTGCGCAAACGCGTTCAGCGCTGCGGGTGGCGGTGCGTGCGGCGGCGGGATCATAATCGAGCACACTGTCAATCACCGCACACTCCCGCGTGGCAGGGTCGGCAATGATGTAGGTGATGGTGCCGGTCGCGCGGTCGTGGAGGGGGCGTATTTCCAAGGGCAGACACTCCGTTGCTTGACATTTTATAATTAATAGATTTATATAATGTCAATCATGAAATCCTCCTCATCGCGGGTTTGTCGGGGTTGCCGACCATGAACCATGCCACTCCAGCCGCCGCAGCGGGCGGTGGCGTGCTGATTGGCGTCGCCGTCACCTGGCTCTGGCTCGCGCTGGGCCGCATCGCCGGCATCAGCGGCATCGTTGGTGGACTATCCCGCACCGACGCCGGCTGGCGCCTGGCATTCCTCGCCGGCCTCCTGCTCACGCCGATCGCACTCGCGGAACTCGGCGTGGCTGTGGCCTGGCAGCCGCCGGAGACGAGCTGGCCAGTGCTCATCATCGGCGGCCTGCTGGTCGGCTTCGGCACCCGGCTCGGGTCGGGCTGCACCTCAGGCCATGCGGTCTGCGGCATTGCGCGTCTGTCACCACGATCGATGCTGGCGACCCTGCTGTTCATGCTGACCGCCGCGGCGGTGGTGTTCGCCTCCCGGCACGGGTTTGGTCGATGAAGATGAGGCAGCTTCTCGCGGCATTCGGCGCCGGCGTGCTTTTCGCGGCCGGGCTGGTGGTCAGCCAGATGATCAACCCCGCGAAGGTGCTGGGATTCCTCGATATCGCCGGAGCCAGGACCGGCCGTTGGGACCCCAGCCTGATCTTCGTGATGGCCACCGCAATTCCCGTCGCCGCCCTCGGTCACAGGCTGGCGCAGCACGTGAACCGGCCGCTGACCGCGCCGGCCTTCGCACCACCCGCGCGACGCGACATCGACCTCAGCCTGATCGCCGGCGCGGTCCTGTTCGGCGCCGGCTGGGGACTGGTGGGGTATTGCCCTGGGCCGGCCCTGGCCGCACTTGGCAACGGCTCTTACGGAACCGCGATCTTCGTCGCCGCGATGCTGGCGGGGATGGGGCTGTTCAGGGTTTGGAGACGCTAGGGTTCAAGCCTCAGGGACTTACCGCCAGGCCTCACTCGCCCGACAACTCCTTGCGCCGCTTGTCCAATTCCTCGCTGTAGCGCCGCAGAGCATATTGCTCGGTCAGCAGCCCGATCACCTTCATCGTCTCCGGGCTGTCCACCACCGCCAGCGCATCGCTTTCCGCCGCCTCGAAGCTGGCGATCGCGTCCTTCACCGTCATCTGAGGCAGCAGCACGGCGGTCTGGTAGTGCAGCACCTCCGACATGCGCGTGAGCGTATCGGGCGCCGCATGCACCTCCGGCACCAGCGCCACACCGGCATAGCGCCCGGCGCCGTCGAGCACGATGATGCGATTATGCGCACCCAGCGGCACATCCCGCTTGAAGGCCGAAATCGTCATGTCATCACGCACCGTGCGCACCTCGCGCCGCATGATCCGCCCCACCGTCATGCTGTGCAGCCAGCCGACATCCACCGCCGAGCGAATCGCCTCGCCACGCAGATGGAAGCGCCAAGTGGCGAAACTGTAGCCGAAGGTGCGCCGCACGGTGATCGCCGACACCACCGAGGCCACCAGCACCGCGGTGGTGATGGGCAGCGAGCCGGTGGTCTCCAGCGCCAGGAACGCCATCGTCAGCGGCCCGCCCACCACCGCGACGGCGAGTGCGGCCATGCCCACCACCGCGCACACCACCGCGGGCAGTCCGGCGGCAAGTCCGGCCAGCGCGAGCACAGCAGCGAACAATTTGCCCAACATGGCGCCGAGAAACAGCGAGGCGAAGAACAGCCCACCGCGAAACCCAGCCCCCACCGAAATCGCCGACGCCAGCGCCTTCAGCACCAGCAACAGCAGCAGCGTGCGGATCGGGATGGCGGCGGTGAAATTCTCCACCAGGGCGGCGTGGCCGGAGGAGAGGATCTGCGGGCTGAGCAGCGCCATCACCCCCACGATCAATCCGCCGATCGCCGGGCGCATCAGCAATGGCGCGCGCGACCGGCGGAACATCTCCTCGGTCAGCGTGACGCCGCGCATCACCCCGATGGCGGCCACGGCACACAAGATCGCCAGCGCGAGGATCGGGATATAGTCGAGCGCGGCGATCTGATCGGGTACCGACACCGCGAACAGCCCGCCGCTGCCACCCAGCATATGCTCAACCAGCGTGGCGGCGATGGCCGCGCCGACCACCGGGGCCAGGTTGGCCAGCGAATAGGTGCCGATCACCAGCTCAAACGCATAGAAGCTGCCGGTCAGCGGCGCGTTGAACGCGGCGGCAATCGCCCCGGCCGCCCCACAGCCGACCAGCAGCCGCAGATCCGCCCGGCGGACCCGGAAGCTGCGGCCCAGCCGCGAGCCAATGGCGCCGCCGATCTGGGTATAGGCCGCCTCCAGCCCCACCGAGGCACCGACAGAGTTCGACAGCAGTGTCTGGCCCACCACTACCAGGCTGTCGCTCAGCGACATTCGCCCACCGCGCAGCGCATTGGCCTCGATCGGATCGACCGCGCGCCCGGGCCACCAGCGCGCGGCGGCGAGCAGACTGGCACCGACCAGCAGGCCGCCGAGGCTGGGCACCAGAACGCTGAGCGCGGGATCGACATCATCGGTGCCGGACAGCCGCACTCCTTCGGGCAGGGCGAACAGCAGCTGGTGCGCAAGGTCTGTCGCGAGGTTCATCGCCGCGACGATGAGCCCGGCGGCGATGCCAACCACAGCGGCAAGCACCACCAGCCCCAGCTCGTCGGCGCGGACCAGGGCGCGCAGCGTGCGCGGCGCATGTCCCACCGCCGACCCGATCGCATGACCGGACCGTTTGCCGAATCGCAGGGCGGGCCCGGCAAGGCTGGCGGGCCCGGCGGAGAACAGGCGCATCACATCATCCGCCATCGACAGGAGCGTCGTGCACCGGTCATCGCAGAAAACGCGGCAGAATCACACTGCGTCCGCAGGATCGGCCTGTATGTGCTGCGCGCGGGGCTGGCCCAGCAAGCGGGTCCAAGACGCTGGGGCTAAAAGGCTGGAGCTAAAAGGCTGGAGTTAAAAGGCTGGGAGGGAAATCTGGGCGCCGCGGAACCAGGCGACGCCGGCGCTTGACGGGCGGCTGCCGGCGCGGGCCAATGCGGCCGCCATCAGACCAGCCACCCCGGCCGGTTATTGGAGAGACCTCATGACCCAAACCCTGCCGCCTGCGATGCGCTTCGTCGGCACCACCGGCGCCGGTGAGCCCGATGTGATGCGCGTCGAGACCGGCCCGCTGCCCGAGCCGGCGGCCGACGAACTGCTCATCCGCGTGCTCGCCGCCGGGGTGACCCGGCCGGACGTGTCGCAGCGTCAGGGCTTCTATCCGCCACCGCCCGGCGCCAGCCCCATCATGGGGCTCGAGGTCGCCGGCTTCGTCGTCGGCATGGGCGCCGCGGTGAGCGGCTGGGCGATCGGTGACAAGGTCTGCGCGCTGGCGAACGGCGGCGGCTACGCCGAATATTGCGTTGCCCCCGCGCCGCAATGCCTGCCCTGGCCGACGGGATTCGACGCCATCCAGGCCGCCGCCCTGCCAGAGAACTACTTCACCGTTTGGGCCAACCTGTTTCAGATCGGCCAGCTGCATGAAGGTGAGAGTGTGCTGATCCATGGCGGCACCTCGGGCATCGGCATCACCGCGATCCAGCTGGCGCATGAGCGCGGCGCGCGCGTGATCGCGACAGCCGGTTCCGACGACAAATGCGCCGCCTGCCTGCGCTATGGCGCGGACGCGGCGATCAATTACCGCATGCAGGACTTCGTCGCCGAGGTCGCCACCCTCACCGACGGCAAGGGTGTCGACGTGGTGCTCGACATGGTCGCCGGCGACTACATCCCGCGCGACCTGAAATGCCTCGCGATGCGCGGCCGGCTGGTGCTGATCGGCGCGATGGGCGGGCGTGCGGCCAATGTCGGCTTCGATTACGGCACGGTGATGCGCAAGCGGCTGACCGTCACCGGCTCGACGATGCGCCCGCGCACCACCGCCGACAAAGGGACCATCGCGGCGGAACTTTTGGCCGAGATCTGGCCGGCGCTGGCTGCTGGACGCTGCTCTCCGGTGATCTACAAAACCTTCCCGATGAGCGAGGTCGCCGCTGCCCATGCGTTGATGGAAAGCAGTGCGCATATCGGCAAGATCATGCTGACGGTCGCCGATTGATCCTCAACGCCACCGAGATCGGTTCAGGCAATCCCGTCATTCTCCTGCACGGGCTGTTTGGCGCCGGGCGCAATTTCGGCGCCCTGGCGCGCGCGCTCTCGGCCACCCACAGGGTGATCAGCCTGGATCTGCGCAACCACGGCGACAGCCCGCATGCTCCGGGGATGACCTATCCGGAGCTCGCCGCCGACGTGGTCGAGACGCTGGCGGCGCGGGGTGCGGTGCCGGCCGCGCTGATCGGCCACTCGATGGGCGGCAAGGTGGCGATGCGGGTGGCACTTGATCATCCCGATCAGGTCAGCCGCCTTCTTGTCAGCGACATCGCCCCGGTCGCCTATGGCGGCACCTTCGCGCGCTATGCCGACGCGATGCGGGGCATCGGGCTGAGCGCGGAGCTTACCCGCGCGATGGCCGATGCCACCTTGGCGGCCGCAGTGCCGGAGGCCGGGGTGCGTGCCTTCCTGTTGCAAAACCTCCGCCTGGGCACCCCACCCGCCTGGCGCATCGGGCTGGCCGAGATCACCGCGGGACTTGCCGACATACTGGACTGGCCGCCCAGCGAGGAGTGCGTCTTCGCGGGGCCAAGCCTGTTCGTGGCAGGCGCGCTGTCGGATTATATCAAGCCCGAATATCGACCTGTCATCCGCCGCCTTTTCCCCGCCGCGCGCTTCGTCAGCGTGAAGGGTGCCGGCCATTGGGTGCATGCCGACAATCCCGCCGGCTTCCTCGCTGTTGCCCAGGCCTTTTTGGCGGCCTAGCAGCCTGTCGGAGTTGCGTTATCTGCGAATGTCACTCGCCAGTTGAAAGTGACTTTCCGATGGCTATTTGCGTTCGTGTGGCGGCTGGAGGAGGCGGCGTAGCGGCATTTT
>CAIVDX010000503.1 GCA_903904805.1 uncultured Rhodospirillales bacterium | reverse complement strand
GCTGATCGTGCTGATGGCGCAACCGGGCTTCCTGGCGCAGCACCCCGAAACGGTGCGGGCCTTCCTGGCAGATCTGCAGAGCGCGACGCTGTTCTACGTGGAGCACCCCGTGGAGGCGCGGCAAATTCTGCTGGACAAGAAATTCGTGCGCGTGCCGGCCGATGTGTATCTACCGATGCGGGATTATTATCACTCCCCATCGATCAAGGTGGATGCCGAGGCTTTGAAGAATGAGCAGGCGCTGCAGATCAAGGTGGGATTTCAGCAGAAGCCGGTCGATATCGACGCGCTGGTCGATAATTCCTTCGCGCCGCAATAGCACAGATGGCGAGCCAGCCATTGCTGGATGTTCGCGGCCTGCACAAGGCCTATGGCGAGCACGCCAAGCGCCTTGTGGTGATCGACTCGCTGTCGTTGCAAATCGATGCGCATGAGTTCGTCTGCCTGGTGGGCCCTTCGGGCTGCGGCAAGAGTACCTTTCTGCACATGGTCGGCGGGTTCGAGCCAATCAGTTCGGGCGAGATCCGCATGCATGACCGACCCGTGGGCCCACCATCGCCTGATCGTGGCATGATGTTCCAGGACCATGTGCTGTTCCCTTGGCTGACCGCCTTTGGAAATGTGTGCTGGCCATTGGAGATGAAGGGACTGCCGAAGGCGGAGCGTCTGCGCCAGGCCGAAGAACGGCTGGAACTGGTGGGGCTCAGCCGCTATCGGGATTTTTATCCGGCCCAGTTGAGCGGCGGCATGAAGCAGCGCGTGGCGTTGGCGCGGCTGCTCGCGCTCGACCCGGAGATGCTGCTGATGGACGAGCCCTTCGGCGCGCTGGACAGCCAGACCCGGCAGCTGTTGCAGGACGAGTTGCAGGCGATCTGGAAGCGCGACCGCAAGACCGCTCTGTTCGTGACCCACGACATTGACGAGGCAATCTATCTGGGCACGCGGGTGATCGTATTCACCGCGCGGCCTGGGCGCATCAAGGCCGATCTGCGCATCAATGTGCCGGACCGGGACGCCGATTTTCGTAAGTCGCGCGAGTTCTTCGAGCTTCGTAGCCAGGTGTGGGACCTGCTGCATGACGAGGTGCTGCGGGCCAAGGCGCTGGAGGAGCCATGAGGCTGTCGGCCAGCCTAAAGCACTGGATCGTGCCTGCTCTGGTTCTGCTGGCCTGGCAGCTGTGCGGCGCGGCGGCGATCGCGCCGGATTATCTCTCGACGCCATCGGACATTCTGCGTGCGCTGTGGGAGATCGCCGGCGATGGCGAGCTGACGGCTGCGGTGTCGGCGAGCCTGTATCGCGTGGCGGGCGGATACGCGCTGGGCGCGGGCGTGGGGGTGCTGGCCGGGCTGGCGGCCGGGATCGTGCCAGGAGTGCGGAATTTCTTTGAGCCGCTGGTGTCGCTGTTGCAGTCGGTGCCAAAGATTGCGTTTTTTCCGGTGATCGTGCTGCTGTTTGGTATAGGCCACGGCTCGAAGATCGCGATCATCGCCGTCTCCTGCTTTTTTCCGCTGTTCGTCTCGGCGCGCGCGGCAGTGGCAACTGTGAACAGGCATCTGTTGTGGGCCGGGCGCAACATGGGCGCGCCGCCGCACACGCTGTTCCTGCGCGTGGTGATGCCGGCATCGTTGCCGCAACTTTTTGTCGGTCTGCGCATCGGCCTGGCGCACGCCTTTGTTGTTCTGTTTGCCGCCGAACTGATCGGCAGCAATGCCGGGCTGGGCTCGATTATCACGGATGGCGAGAATTCCGACCGGTTCGACCTGATGTTCGCGGGCATTCTGTGCTTCGCGGTGCTGGGATTCGTGGCGGACCGGCTGCTGCTGGTGCTGCGTGGGTGGCTGCTGCGCGGGCAGTTGATCGGCACCGAGGAGCAGCTGTCACCGTGAGGAGCATGATCGCGCGATGGTATTCCATTCCGCTGCTGCTGCTTTTGTGGCAGGCGGCGGTGTCAGCGGGGCTGCTGCATAGCCGCCTGCTGCCGGGGTTGGACAGTGTGGGCGCGGCCCTGCTGGGCGAGATCGCCAATGGCCAGCTTGTGCGTCATGCAGGGGTGACGCTGTCGCGCGCACTGGTGGGGTTTGCGCTCGCCGCGCTTGTGGGGATTCCGCTTGCCGCCGCGATGGCGCGCTCGACGGTGTTTCGCAATCTGTTCGAGCCGATATTTCTGTTCGGCTACCCGGTACCGAAGATCGCATTGTTCCCCGTGTTCACCTACATCTTCGGGCTCGGAACCGGCTCTAAGATCGCCTTCACCTTTCTGGAATGCCTGTTTCCGATCGTGATCAGCAGCCTGCAGGGGTTTCGCGCGATGCCCAAACAGTTGCTGTGGGCGGGCCGCAACATGGGCGCGGGCCAAAGCACCATGCTGTTGCGGGTGCTGCTGCCGGCCGCCCTGCCCGGAATCTTCGCCGGGCTGCGCATCGCGCTGCCGGTGGCGATGGTGGTGGTGGTGCTGACCGAGATGATCGGGGATTCCATCGGGCTGGGCTATTATCTGACGATTTGGAGCACGCGCTTCAATTTCAGCAAGGTCTATGCGGCGATCCTGGTGATCGCCGCGGCCGGGCTGCTGCTCGACCAGATGCTGCTGCTGGCGCGCCGGGCGGCGCTGCCGCAGGATGCCATGCGCTAGATGAGGAGGGCCTGACCATGTCGGATCTGCACGCGCAGCTGAGTGAACTTGCCGAGGCCTGCCGGGTGCTGGAGATGGAGGGTCATGGCGACATGACATTGGGCCATCTCTCGCTGCGCGATCCGGAGGGGCGCGGCTTCTGGATGAAACGTAACCGCATTGGTCTGGGCGAGGTGCTGGGGCCGGAGGATTTCGTGCTGGTCGATTGGGACGGACAAAAGATCGCCGGCTCAGGCGGGCGTCATTCCGAGTGGCCAATCCATAGCGAGATCTTTCGTAGCCGCACCGATGTGTGCGTGGTGGCGCACACCCATCCGTTCCATGCCTGCATCGTCTCGGCGTCGACTGTGCCGCTCAGCCCGTTCACGCTGGATAGCGATTATTTCGAGGAGATTCCGCGCCACCAGGACCAGGTGGCGTTGATCACCACCAAGGCAGAGGGCGCCGCACTGGCGCGCGCGTTGGCCGATGCCCCGGCAGTGCTGCTGGCCAATCATGGTGTCACGTTCTGCGGTGGCTCGGTGGCCCATACGGTGTGTGTCGGCGTGTTTCTGGAGAAGGCATGCAAGGCGGAGCTCGTCGGTCGCGCGGCGGGCTTTCCCGCCGGCATGCCCGATGCAGCGACGCGGGCGAGGCGCCACGCGCAGATCATGACGCCGGTGCATTGGGATCATTCCTGGTCCTATTTCCGTCGCAAGCTCGCCGCCATTGAGGCCGGCACGCCACGGCCGATTTTCGGGTGAGCAGGATGAGCGCGCCGCCACGCCGCAGCCAGCCGTTGATCGGGCGGCCTCTGCGCCGGCGCGAGGATCTGCGCTTTCTGCGCGGCCGTGGCCGCTATGTTGACGACATCGGCTTGCCCGGCACGAATTATTGCGTCTTTGTCCGCAGCCCGCATGCTCATGCCCATATCGGGTCGATTGATACGGCCGCGGCGCGGGCGATGCCAGGGGTGCTGCTGGTTCTCACGCATGAGGATTGGCAGCGTGCGGGGCATGGCGAGCTGACCATCGTGCATCCGATGCCCTTCGGCGATGGGCGGCCGATGAACGGGGCGCCGCGGCCGGCCTTCGCGCAAGGCCGCGTTCGGCATGTCGGCGACATCGTTGCGGCTGTCATTGCCGGGACTCGCCATGAGGCGCAGTCGGCGGCCGAGGCGGTGCTGGTGGAGTATGTGAGCCTGCCGGCAGTCAGCACCACACGGGCAGCGGTGTTGCCGGACGCGCCGCTGGTGCATCCGCGCTTCGGCAGTAACCTCGTTTTCGACATTGAACGCGGCGACAGGGAAAAGACCGAATCAGCGCTTGCCGGAGCCGCCCATGTTGTGGAATTGCATCTGCGCAACACGCGCCTGGCGGCGAGCCCGATGGAGCCGCGCGCCTATCTGTGCGACTATGATGCAGCGGCTGATCGCACCACGCTCTATGCCACGCATCAGCAGCCGCATTATCTGCGCCGCTGGCTCGCGCTCTACACGCTGCATGTTCCGGAACATTCCATTCGCGTGGTGTCACCGGATGTGGGCGGCGGCTTTGGTGTGAAGGGCAATTTTGCCACCGAGGTCTCCACAGTGGTGTGGGCGGCGCGGCTGCTCGGTCGGCCGGTGAAATGGACGGCCACGCGCAGCGAGACTTTGCTGTCGGATGCGCAGGCGCGCGATCACGACACCATCGCGCGTATGGGCTTTGATGCGCGGGGCCATATCGTGGCGATGCAGATCGACACGCTGGCCGCTCTTGGCGGGTATCTCAGCAATTTTGCCCCATCCATTCCCGGCAACTCATATCCGCAGACAGTGACCGGCTTGTATCGCACGCCCAATCTGCATTTGCGGGTGCGCGGGGTGTACACCAACACCGTGCCGGTGGATGCCTATCGCGGCTCGGGGCGCCCGGAGGCGACCTGGACGAATGAGCGGCTGCTGGAACTCGGCGCGCACCAGCTCGGCATCGATGTTGTGGAGATGCGACGGCGCAATTTGATCAGCGCGGCGGATTTTCCCTACCCGGCGCCGGGCGGGCGTCTCTATGACAGCGGCGATCCCCCTGCCCTTCTCGACAAACTTCTCTCGCTGACCGACTACGCCGCGTTGCGGCGCGAGCAGGCGGCGCTGCGGGCGCGTGGCGTGCTGATGGGCATTGGCCTCGCCTGCTTCATCGACAAGGCGGGCACCGGCCCAAGCGGGAATCTGGCCAAGCGCGGCGGTCTGCATGGCGGCTGGGAGAGCGCGATCGTGCGGGTGCATTCCGATGGCAAGGTGACGATCTTCGCCGGCAGCCACGCGCATGGCCAGGGCCACGATATCACCTTTTGCCAGATCGCCGCTGACCGGCTGGGGCTGGAGATCGACGATATCAGGCTGGTGGAAGGCGACACCGACCAGGTGCCGTTCGGCAACGGCACCTGGGGCGCGCGCTCGGCCTCGGTCGCCGGCACCGCGATCTATCGTGCCGCCGACAGCGTGCTCGCCAAGGCGCGGGCCTTTGCCGTGCATGTGCTGGAATGTGATGATACTGACATCGATTATCTCGATGGGCGGTTCAGCGTGCGCGGCACCGACCGGGCGATCAGCTTCGCGGCGATCGCCGATCTGGCCTATCATGGTGCGGCGCTGCCACCGGATGGCTCGCTGACGCCGGGCCTGGAGGCGAGCGAGTTCTACGATCCGCCCGACACCAATGATCCGCAGGCCATGCATCTGGCGGTGGTGATCGTGGATCCTGAGACCGGCGCGGTGACGCTGCGTGATTTCTTCGCGGCAGATGATTGCGGAATGATTCTCAACCCGATGATTGTCGAGGGCCAGGTGCATGGCGGGCTCGGCCAGGGCATCGGGCAGGCTCTGCTCGAGCATGTGGTATACGACGCTGATGGCCAGCTGCTCTCCGGCAGCTTCATGGATTACGCGATGCCGCGCGCCGACAGCATGCCCTCGTTCCACACCGGCTTCATCCAGACCCCTGCCCCGAGCAACCCGCTGGGGGTGAAGGGCGGCAGCGAGAGCGGCACCATCGGGGCCCCGGCGGCGATCGGCAATGCGGTGATCGACGCGCTGTGGCATCTGGGGGTGCGCGACATCAGCCTGCCGATCACCGCGCAGACGGTCTGGCGTGCGCTCCAGTCGCCAACATCGCAGATGATCAAGAATGAGATTGAAAATGTGGCAATAACACCAAATCCCTGAAGTAGTTACTCGCGGCGGGACTCCCCGAGGCGGAGATGAGCTCATTCAGTGTGTGGTGAAAGGAGGGGTTTCGCCCTGCAGCGTCCACTGCGCTCTGATTCTGATGGGTTTTCGCTGCGTTCGGCCGCGCGCAGGAGCAAGGACGCGGGCCAAGCGCGTCGGTTGCTAGCGTTGGCTACGCGCGTGTTGATGGCGCCGGATGATCCTGCGCTCAAGGAACGCCTCGACACCATCAAGGTTGCCCGTCAGTCCGCTTTGAAGCGGGTGCTCCTGCTCGAGCCCGCCAAGGGTACCGGCAACAACACGATCGCGCCGGAGACGATCGACAGGTTAACCAGCGCCCTGAGACAGGCGATGTGCAACGGAGATATCGCCCTCCGAAGAGCTTATCTGCGGTTGTTTGATGCTCCCGTCACCTTCGGTAACAACGAGGGCAAGATGCGCGGACCCACCGTCGCTCTGGCAAAAGCAGCCAAGCGCGGCGAGCGGCAGCCGACTGGTGGAGTGGTGCGCGGTTTTGTTCGAGGATGGCGTGCCATGTGCGATGAAACTGGG
>CAIVDX010000502.1 GCA_903904805.1 uncultured Rhodospirillales bacterium | reverse complement strand
TGCGCGCCCTGCTGGACCGCGGCGGAGTTCCACGCCGAGACCGACAGCGTGATCTTCTGCGCCTCCGACGCGCCGGCGCTGCGCTTCGCCGGATATCATTTCACCGACGCCGATCTTGGCTGAGCCACCGCAGCAGGTCGCTTCATGGTGATCTTCACCATCGCCGGCCGTGCCGACATCGCCGCTGCCGCCAGCCTGATGCAGTCGGTGCGGGCCTTCCATCCGGAGCCGCGCCGCATCATCCTGCTGGCCGACACGCCAGGCGAGATCGGCGGGCTCGATCTGGCGGCCGAAACCTGGTCGCTGTCGCGCCTCACCGACCCGCGGGTGGCCAATCTGCGCCTCTGGTACAGCCCCGCCGAGACCGAGGCGGCGCTGAAGCCCTTCGCATTCCGCGCGATTCTGGCCGACAGCGACGGACCCGCCCTGTGCCTCGACCCCAGTGCCGAGCTGTTCGCGCCCATCGACGGCGTGCTCGCCGCGCTTGCCGATGCAGCCGCCGTGCTGGTGCCGCGCCTGCCGGTGCCGCAGCCCAATCTGGGCCCGCGGGAGGGCATATTTCATGCCGGGCTGATCGGCCTCGCACCCGGCGCGCCCGTCGCCGCCTGGCTCGACTGGTGGGAGCGCCGCCTGCTCAGCGACTGCCGTGCCGGCGAGGATGCCACCGCGCCGATCGGCCAGGCCTGGCTGGATTATGCGGTGGGATTCATCCCCGACCTGCGCATCCTGCACGATCGGGGCGTGGCCGCCGGGGTGTGGAATCTGGCCGGCAACCCGCTCTCGCGCGATGCGGACGGGCAGGGTGGCTGGCGCGTCGGCGGCAGCCGGCTGGCGCTGTTCGATTTTCGCGGGATCGACCAGCTCAGCCCGCCCGCCGACAGCCCGCTCGCCGCGTTGCGGGCGCATCACCGCGCCCGGCTGCGGGCCAATGCGCCACCGGCGGCGCCGATGCTGCACCAGCTGCCCGACGGCCGGCTGATCACCCGCGCGCTGCGGCTGCGCCTGCTGGCGGCGATCGACGAGGGCGAGCTTGATCCTGAATTGCCGGTGCCGCTCACCTCGCCCCTGCTCGACATCGCTGAGACACGGCCGATCCCGCCGCCGCCGCGCTTCGATCCAGGCCAGTCGCCGCCCTGGCCGCCGCTGAGCGAGCAGGTCGCGCCACACATGGCCGCCAAAGGCGCGCTCGCGGCCTGGCTCGGCAGCGTCGTCAGCCTGACCATCGGCGGCGTGCCCTGCCGCATCGATGTGCAGTCCGCCCTGCTGTGGGAGCGGCGCGCCGATCTGCGCGCGCATTTCCCGCTCACCAGCCCGGCCTCGCTGGAGGAATTTCTGGGCTGGTGCCTGACCAACGGCATCGCCGAAGCCGGCATCGATCCCACCCTGTTCGGCGCCGCCTGGCTGGCCGAGCTGGCGCGCACCGATGCCGATCCCGCCGCGCCGGGCGCCGGCTCAGCCCGGCCGCCGCTGACCCGCGCGCTGCGGGCGACCAGGCATGCCCCGGTGCCGGAGAGCTATCTCACCAGGCTGGCCCGCCATCCCGGCCACACGCTGGCAGAGCTGGCCCATGCGCTGTGGGTCGGCTGGGTCGCGCCCACGCTGTATCGCTGGCCGGCGTCACTCGCCGCGCCGGTGCGGGACTGGCTCGACGCACCCGGCGAGGTGATCTGGCAGGGCATGGCCCTGCCGCGTGGGCTGGTCGCGCTATGGACACTGCGCCCGGACGTGCAGCAGGAGCGCCCGCTGTCGAATGCGCGCGGCCAGGGCTATTTCGTCGCCTGGGCGCTGTTCCATGGTCTGCCTGAGCTTGGCCTGGCGCCCGCCGCCCTGCTGCCCGAGATGGTGGCGCGGCTGGACCGGCCGATCAGCCTTCCCGACGTCACGGAACTCGCCCTGCTGGTGCGGGCGACACGGGTCGATCTGCGCGAGGCCTTCGACCTGGCCACCGCCGACGGACGGGCCGGCCTTGCCGCCTGGGCGCAGCGCCATCTCGACCAGGAACATCCGGGCCTGCGTGTGGTGCCGGATGCCGTTCTGCCGACGCCGGTCCAGGCGCGGGTGCTGCTGACCGGCCAATGGAGCCAGCCGAACGGGCGCGGTGAGGATGTGCGCGCCACCGCCGTCGCGCTGCGCGCCGCCGGCATCGAGGATTGGCAGATCGCCGACCGCGATCTGGGCATTTTGCGCGCGCCCGACGGCACGCCATTGCCGCCAGGCACCCGGGTACGGGTGCAGATCAACATCGTCCATTGCAATGCCGACAGCGCGCTGGAGGATTTTCTGTTCCTGCGTGAGCTGGGTGTCGTCGCCGACCGCTCGATTGGCTACTGGGCCTGGGAGCTGCCGAGCCTGCCGCGCTGGTGGCGCCATGCCTTCGCCTTCTATGACGAGATCTGGGCCGCCAGCCGCTTCGCCCAGGCCGCCTTCGCCGCCGAGGGCCTGCGTCCGGTGCAGCTGATCCCGATGGTGGTGCGAGACCTGCCGCCGCGCCCGCCGGCCGGGCTCGCCTCGCTGGGCATCACGGCGGGCACCAGCCTGTTCCTCGCCTCGTTCGATTATCGTTCCTTCATCAGCCGGAAGAACCCCGAGGCGGTCATCGCCGCCTTCCGTGCCGCCTTCCCGCTCGGCGACGAGCCCGTCGCGCTGCTGCTGAAGACACAGTCCGCCCATACCGACCAGCTCGCGGTGCGCCGGCTGGTTCGCCTGGCTGCCGCCGACCCGCGCATCATGATCCGCGACATCATTCTCGAAGAGGCCGAGATGGCCGGCCTGGTCGCCGCCGCCGCGGCCTATGTGTCGCTGCACCGCTCCGAAGGCTTCGGGCGCGGTCCGGCGGAGGCGATGCGGCTGGGGGTGCCGGTGATCCTGTCGGCCTATTCCGGCACCGAGGACTTCGCCGACGAGGACTGCGCCTGGCCGGTGCCGGTGCGCATGATCACCGTGCCGCCGGAGGCCTATGTCGGCGTGGACGGCCAGGTCTGGGCCGACCCGGATATCAGCGCGGCCGCCGCGGCGATGCGCGCGGTGCTGGCCGACCCCGCCCTGGCCGCGGCCAAGGCGGCACGTGGCCGCGCGCGGATCATCGAGCGCTACGGCCCGGCGCAGGTCGGCGCCGTGCTGCGCGTCGCGCTCGAGGCGGGCTGCGCGGCAGGACTGGCCAAGCCGCCGCCGCGCCGATAGAAGGTCGGCCGGGGCAACGATCCGTCGCCGCCCGCGCCTTTCCCGCCCGCGCGCCAAACCGTGCCAGGAGCCTTTCATGCTGAAACGCCTTTCCCCATTCGGCGCGATCCTTCTCGCCGCCGTCGCGCTGCCCACCCTGTCCGCGGCTCCCGCCTGGGCGCAGGCTGACGACCCGGTTCTGGTGCAGCGCGGCGACCTCAAGGTCACCGCCGGCGAGATCAACGCGGCACTGGCCCTGCTGCCGCCGGACGCGCGAGCAAAGGTGCTGGAAAGCCCGGCCTCGATCGCCACCTTCGCGCGCGACCGCATGATCGCGAAAATGCTGATTGTCGAAGCGAAATCCACCAAGTTCGACGCGAAGCCGGAGGTGCAGGCGCGCATGAACGAGGCGCGTGACAGCGCGCTGATCAACGCCTTCCTCGCCTCGGTCACCCAGGCCGATCCGGCTTGGCCGTCGGAATCCGAAATCGTCGCCGCCTATGAGGCGAACCGGAACCGCGTGATCCTGCCCAAGCAGTATCACATCCTCGACATCGCCCTGTTCGTGCCGACCGGCGCGACCAAGGAGCAGGAGGACGCGATCCAGAAGGCGGCGCGCGACATCAAGACCCAGGCATCCGCCTCCAAGGCCGACTTCCTGGAGCTGGCGAAAAAATACTCGCAGTCGCCCACCCTGCAGCAGAATGGCGGCGATCTCGGCTTCCTGCGCGAGGACGCGCTGCAGACCGGCATCCGCGAGGTGGTGGTCACCATGAAGGACAACAGCGTCTCCGACCCGCTGCGCAGTGCCGACTCCTACCACGTGCTCAAGCTGGTCGGCACCCGCCCGCCGGGGCCGGCCTCGCTCGACGAGGTGCGCGCCAGCCTGGTGCAGGCGATGCGCCAGCAGCGCATCCAGCAGCTGACCCGCGGCTATATTGACGGCCTGGTCGCCAAGCAGGCGATGACGGTCGACGATGCCGACATCGCCAAGATGGTGCGCAAGCCCTGATCCCCAAGCCTTGATCATGGGGCGCCAACGCCTCACCCAACACGCCGGTCCCGCACCATGCGGGGCCGGCTTTTTTGTATCGGCCTTTGTCTAAGCCAGCTTGGCGCGAATCTTCTGCAGCGGCAGCGCGATCAACGCGCGCAGATCGGCCGGACTGCCCAGCCCCAGCGCCCACAGGCTCAGCAGGAACGCCCCGATCGTCGCGCCATCGAGCAGCGTCGCGCCGACCACCCCCTCAACATCCACCAGCCGCCGCGCCACCGACAGCACCGTGCTCAGCACGATCACCGTCATCACGGCGCGATGGTCGAACGGCACATTCCAGTGGCGTCGCCCTCGGATCGCGGCGGTGATGTAGAGAAACAGATTGGTCGCCACCGAGGCGCAGGCCGCGCCGACCACCCCCAGCAACGGCACCAGCGCCAGCGTCGCGCCCACCTGGATCACCGCGGCCGAACCCTGCACCCAGGCCCATTCGCCGGTCGCGCCAGCCACCAGAAAGGGCGACGCCACCACCGTGTAGCCCGCCTGCAGCAGCACCGCCGCCGACAGCACCGGCAGATAGATCAGCGCCTGATGGTAGCGCGCATCCGCCGAGGCCAAGAACAGATCCGCTGCCACGGTGCACAGCCCGATGGCCGCCAGCGCGGTGATCAGGTTGGCGGTGCGCAGCACCCGCGCGAACGCCACCTCCTGCCCGCCCTCCTGGTGCATGCGAAAGCGCCACACATCCAACGAGGCCTGCATCGGCAAAAACACAAAGGTCAGCAGCAGATTGGCCAGCGACCAGGCCAGCGAATAGATGCCCAGATCCGCCACCGACATCAGCCGCGACACCAGAAAGCGGTCGGAATTCCGCACGATGAAATAGCCGATGCCACTGGCCAGCAGCGGCATCGCATAGATCACCGGCCCGCGCATCGTCGCCGCGATCGCCGGGCGCCACACCAGCAGGTCACGCAGCATCCAGCCCACCACCGCCAGCCCGATCACCGAGGCCACCGCACCACCGATGAAGAACCCCAGCGGCCCCAGCCCCAGCCACACCACCGCCACGATGGTGCTCCCCGCCGCGCAGACAAATTGCAGCACGCTCAGCCACACCATCCGCCCGGCCCGCAGATCCGCCTGCAGCGTCGCGCTCGGCACCTGATTGGCGGCGTAGAAGAAGATCGCGCTGGCCACCACCGCGCGGTAGGGCCAGTCAATATCATAGCCCAGCAGCGCGTGGGCGATCGGACCGCTGGCGGCAAAAAACGCCACCGACCCCGCCAGCCCCAGCACCGCCAGCAGCGCCGCCGCCGCGGTGTAGAGCCGCGCCTTGGCCGCGCGATCCGGCGCCGCCACCCAGGCGCGAATATAGCCCACCCGCATCTCCAGCGAGCAGAACAGCCCCACCGCGCCGGTGGCGATCGACAGCACATCGATCTCGCCATAATCCCGCGGCGTGAGAAAATGCGTGTAGAACGGCAGCAGCAGCAGCCCGACG
>CAIVDX010000501.1 GCA_903904805.1 uncultured Rhodospirillales bacterium | reverse complement strand
GCCATCGATATGCACCGTGCAGGCGCCGCACTCGGCCACACCGCAGCCGAACTTGGTGCCGGTCAACCCGATGACATCGCGGATCACCCACAGCAGCGGGGTATCGGCCTCGACATCGATCTGATGCTCAGTCCCGTTGACAGTGATTCGAAACATCAAAGCCCTCCCCCGAAGCGGCGCTGCGGCATGTCTGGTGCGGACCGGCGGCGCGCGATCCGAAAACCGCACGACGCCAGCGTATGGCAGCTATGTAGCACCAACTGCGCGCCGGCCAAGAGCATGAAATTGCGCGCGCGCGGCGAGATCAGCGCCACATCCGCGCCAGAACCCCGTCGCGCCAGACAAAATGATGCGCGAGGGCCGCCGCCCCATGCACCCCGCCCAAAATCAGGATCGCCCAGGCCAGGAAGGAGTGGACCCCCTTCACCGAGCGCACCAGGGCACGGTTGCCCGGCTCGTAGGCCGGGATCGAAACCAGCCCGAAGATGCTGTCACCGCGCGCCCAGCTCAGCGCCAGACCGGAGCCGACCATCCCGATCAACAGCGCATACAGGCCAAGCTGCGCCGCCGTGGCGGCGAGGTTCAACGGCCAGCCATCGGCCTCGGGCAGCCGCCTGCCCCGCGTCAGCCGCCAGCTGATCCGCCCGACCAGCAGCAGCACCAGCAGCACACCCAAAACGATATGCACCGAGCGCGCGGCTACCCGCGGCGACCCGCTGGTGAACAGATCGATCAGCTGCGCGCCAATCCATTGCTCCGTCACCAACGCCAGCGTCAGCCAATGAAACCAGATGGTCGTCAGGTCATACCGTGTGGCGGCACGCGAAACGGCTTGCATCGCATCACTCCCGTGAAAAGATCAGACTCAGACGGCATGCCCGAACAGCGCGCCGATCGCCATGGTGGTGCCCATCGCCAGCGCGCCCCAGAACGCCACCCGCAACGTCGGCCGCAGCAAGGCCGCCCCGCCCGCCCAGGCCCCCAGCGTACCGAGCAGCGCGAGGAACAGCAGCGACCCGCCAGCCACCCCGCCCAGCAGCCAGGCCATCGGCAGCAGCGCCACCAGGATCACCGGCGCGATCGCCCCCACCGAAAACGACACCGCCGAGGCCATCGCCGCCTGCACCGGCCGCGCCACGCTGTGCTCGGACATGCCCAGCTCATCGCGCGTGTGCGCGCCCAGCGCGTCATGCTCCATCAGCGCGCCGGCCACCTGGCGCGCCAGCTCCGGCGCCAGGCCCCGCCCGACATAGATCTGCGCCAGCTCCTCGCGCTCCATCGCCGGATGCGCCACCAGCTCACCCTTCTCCCGCGCGATATCCGCCGCCTCGCTGTCGGCCTGCGAGCTCACCGACACATATTCCCCCGCCGCCATCGCCATCGCCCCGGCCACCAGCCCGGCCACCGCCGCCAGCAACGCCTGCTCCCGCGGCGCGCCGGCCGAGGCAACACCCAGGATCAGACTGGCGGTGGAAATGATCCCGTCATTGGCCCCCAACACCGCGGCACGCAGCCAACCAACGCGGGAGATCTGATGCTGTTCCATAAAGACGCGGCGCCTTACGCAATCTGGTGGCAAAATGGTGATGAGCTGGTTCCAGCTGCCCTACACCTGAGCAACTTGGCACCTGAGCAACTTGGCACCTGAGCAACTTGGCACCTGAGCAACTTGGCACCTGAGCAACTTGGCACCTGAGCAGCTTGGCACATGCGCAGCTTGGCGCACGAGCAGGTTGGCTGCGTCCTGCATGACTGCATGACAATTGAACCCAGACGCGCCCCCTGCCCAATCACATCATGCTGAACCGCGCCGGTGCTGCCCGCGACGCGGCGATCTGCGAGCTCTACCGTCGTTGACAGCCCAAGCTGAATCACCCAGCGTCGCCTTGCAAAACCCGTCGCGTGCCATGCTGAGATTTTCCGAGGCCAATCTGCCCTTCGCGCACAGTGACGCCCGCCTGTCCTATTGGCGGAAAGGCCTGGAGCGACAGAATTTCGGGGATTTCCTATCCGAAATTCTCAGCAGCTCATTTTCCCATCAGCGCGATCAGCCGATCGACATGTTACACGCGAAATATGATTTCGACGTGCTGCATCTCATCGGCAGCGTCATCAGCAACGACCACATCACGCGCGCTCTCGAACATGCCCGCGCGATGCCACAGAAACCCATCATCTTCTGGGGATGCGGGATGCGCGAAGCACAGCCCCTGAGCCCGGAACTCGCCCAGCATTGCCGATTTCTC
>CAIVDX010000500.1 GCA_903904805.1 uncultured Rhodospirillales bacterium | reverse complement strand
GTGAGATCATTTTCGCGCGCGAATTTGCGCTGCACCGCCTGCTTCAAGGCGAGCGTGCCATCCACCGGCGGATATTTCGTCTCGCCGCGCAACGCCGCCGCATGTGCCGCTTCGATCGCGTGCATCGGCGTGTCGAAATCAGGCTGGCCGATCGACAGCGAGATGACCTGCTTGCCTTCCGCCCGCAATTCGCGCGCGCGCATCGTCATCGCGATGGTCGCCGATGGCGGAACGCGTTTCAGACGCGCGGCGAGCGGCGGCATGGGGCTAATGCAGACCGTCGCAGAAATGCTGAATGCGGCGGCAGGCCTCACGCAGCTTTTCGGTATCGGTGGCGTAGCTTACGCGCATATAGCCGGGGAACATAAAGGCCGAGCCATGTACCGCCGCGACGCCTTCTTCCTCGAGCAGCGTGGCGACGAAATCCTCATCGGTGTTGATCGCCTTGCCGGTTCGGCTTGTCTTTCCCAGGCAGCCATGCACCGAAGGGAATACGTAGAAGGCGCCCTCGGGTGTGTTGCAGTTCATGCCCTTCGCCTGGTTGAGCATCTGCACGACCAGGTCGCGGCGCTGCTGATACACGCCCTTCATCACCTCGATGCTGTCCTGCGGGCCGTTCAGTGCCTCAACAGAGGCTGCCTGGGCGATCGACGTTGCGTTCGAGGTGGATTGGCCTTGCAACTTGTCCATCGCCTTGATCAGCGCGACCGGCGCACCGCAAAAGCCGATGCGCCAGCCCGTCATCGCGTAGGCCTTGGAGACACCATTCATCGTCACGGTGCGATCGCGCAAGCGCGGCTCGACCTCGACGATGGTAGCCGGGCGGAAACCGTCATAGGCGAGCTTGTTGTAGATGTCGTCGGTGAAGATCCAGACATGCGGGTGCCGCATCAGCACATCAGTCAGCGCTTTCATCTCCGCGGCGGAATAGGCCGCACCTGTCGGATTGCAGGGATTGTTGATCATCAGCCACTTGGTCTTGGGCGTGATCGCCGCCTCCAGCGCTTCGGCGGAGAGCTTGAAACCTGAATTCTGACCAGTGGCGACCAGCACTGGGGTGCCCTCGGCGAGGGCCACGATGTCGGGATAGCTGACCCAGCACGGGGTGGGGATGATCACCTCGTCGCCCGGGTCAAGCGTGGCCAGCATGCAGTTGAAGATCACCTGCTTGCCGCCGGTCGAGACGATGATCTCCTCCGGCGTGTAGTCGATTCCGTGATCGCGCTTGAAAGCGGCGCAGATCGCCTTCCGAAGTGCCATGGTGCCGGCGACGTCGGTATATTTGCTGTCACCGGCGCGGATCGCGGCAATGGCGGCTTCCTTGACGTTATCAGGGGTGTCGAAATCGGGCTCGCCCACAGACAGCGAGATGATGTCGCGCCCAGCGGCTTTGAGCGCGCGTGCCTTGCCGGTGATCGCCATGGTCTGGCTCGGGCTGATTCGGTTGAGGCGGTCGGCGATCAGGCTCATGGCAATTGACTCGGTTGCAGGGGTGGCGGAAGGCGCGCAACCTAGTCCCCCGTTGTCGGGGCGGCAACGTGACACTGCCCTGCGGACTATGCTTCGGGATGCAGCCATGTGCGGTCGTTATGCCGTGGTCCGGTCGATCGACGAGATCAGGCGGATCTTCACAACGTCAAACCCGCCGCCGAATTGGGCGGGGAGTTGGAACATCGCACCGACCCAGTCAGCGCCGGTGGTGCGCACCCACCCCAAGAACGGCGAGCGACATTTGGATCTGCTGCAATGGGGGCTACTGCCGCATTGGGCTAGAGACCGTGGCGCCGTGCGGCATCCGTTCAACGCCAGAGCCGAAGGGGCGGCGAGCGCGCCTATGTTTCGCGATTCGGTGAGGCATCGTCGGGCGATCGTGCCGGCGGATCACTTCTATGAATGGCAGGTGCATGAGGGCGCCAAGGCCCCGCATGCCATCGCAAGGGCGGACGGTCAGATGCTCGCCTTCGCCGGATTATGGGAATATTGGAGGCCGCCGGAGGGCGGGCTGCTGCGAACCTTCACGATCCTCACGACCGCGGCGAATGACGCGCTTCGCCCGCTGCACGATCGGATGCCGGTGGTGCTGGAGGAGGCCGACTGGCCGCTCTGGCTTGGCGAAGTCGATGGCGACGTGATGTCGCTTGCCAACCGTTCCGTGGCAGGGTTCCGCGTCTGGCCTGTATCCACCGCGGTCAACAACGTGCGCAACGACAGCCCAGATCTTGCCGCTGCCCTGGTCTAAACGGCCAGAACTTCTGTGCTTCTTTTATTCAAGAAAGAAGAACATTCCGTCAAAACAGCCCGGACGTGCCGGCGCCCACCATCATGGCGTTGGAAAGATGGGTTGTCGCAACGTTAACCTCAAGCATGAAGGGCATGTTGGCCAGACGCTCAAGCATGTCCGCCGGGAAGATCGGCGTCGGCAGCGCCGCGCGCGCGGCCGTGATGTCACCTGCAAGCAGCGCACTCTGCGCGGCGAGCAGTCCGTTCACCACCGCCTGCGAAGGCGCATCCGCGGCAACGCCAAGGGTTGCGCGCATGTTCACGCGGGCGGGCAGCAGGGCCTGGCGATATTCGAGCGGCAACTGAATCCAGCGCGGCGAGGTATTGAACTGGCCGGCGATGTATTCCATCGCGGCCACCCCGCGCGCCGCCTCGACTGGACGGCCGGCGGTGCGGGCCGCATCACCGAAGGCATAGGCTGCGAAATTGACAGCACTGACATCCTGATCACCGTTCATCGCGAAGGTGTTGGGGGGCACCCGCGCAGTGTCCGGCGGGGGCGGCAACGTACATGCAGACAGCAGCAGGGTCAGCAGAATAGCAATGCGCAAGGTCAGTCTCCCGGTTCGTCAGGTCGCGCCGAAATCGGCTCGGTAGCGCGCGGCGAGTTCGACATAATGGGCCGTTCCGGCGTCGTTGTGGGCGACATCCTCGTCGGTGAGGATGCGGGCGAATTTGGCGGGGTTGCCTTTCCAAAGCTCACGCGTGCCGATGCGTTTGCCCGGCGGCAGCAACGCGCCGGCGGCGAGCATGCCACCGGTCTCGATCACGGCGCCATCCATGATGATCGCACCCAGCCCAACGAAGCCGCCATCCTCGATGGTGCAGGCATGCACGATAGCGCCGTGGCCGATGGTCACGTCGTCGCCGACAATGCAGGGGATGGTCTGGCGGGCGACATGCAGAATACTGCCATCCTGGATGTTCGTTCGGGCGCCGACGCGGATGAAATTGGTGTCGCCACGCAGCACACAGCCGAACCAGATACCACTGCCCTCGCCGATCTCGACATCGCCGACCACCGACGCGCCTGGCGCGACCCAGACGGTGGGGTGCAGCTTCGGCCTCTTGGCCTCAAGCCGGTAGATTGGGGTGCTACTCATAGATAGACTCCGGAGAGATCAGGCCGGCCATCAGTTGAATGTTCTGCACCGCGGCGCCCGAGGCACCCTTGCCGAGATTGTCGAGCCGGGCGACCAGGATGGCCTGTCGGCGGGCCTCATTGGCAAA
This sequence comes from uncultured Rhodospirillales bacterium, assembly GCA_903904805.1. Classification (GTDB taxonomy): domain Bacteria; phylum Pseudomonadota; class Alphaproteobacteria; order Acetobacterales; family Acetobacteraceae; genus CAIVDX01. The sequence continues at coordinate 4,267 of CAIVDX010000500.1, read as the reverse complement.
AACGCGCAGTTCGAGTTGATCGGTGTCGTTCAGCGCTTCAGGTTCGAGTTTTCCGTTCGAGTCTGCCTGCAGGGCGTGCACCTGACGGCTGCGGGCGTAGCGCGTGGCGAGTATCGCCTGCAGATCGGCAGCTGTGGGATGGCCAGGCAAATCGTCCAGATGAAGCGGAATGCTGACCAGCATGCCCTGGCGGAAGTGGCCAACCGAGGGAACAAAGATCGGGCGACGGGTCAGCCCCGCATATTTCATCATCTCCGGCAGATGCTTGTGCTCCAGCCCGAGCGCATACAGTTCAAAGGCGGGGCCGCCAGTCGCCTCATGGGCCTCAATCATGGATTTGCCACCACCTGAATAGCCGCTGACCGCGTTCACACACACCGGGTGGTTGGCGTCAATCACGCGGGCATCGATCAGGGGGCGCAGCAGGGCGACCGCGCCGGTGGGATAGCAGCCCGGGTTGGCGACGCGGGGCGCGGCGGCAATGCGCGCGGCCTGGCCCTCGGCCATTTCGGCGAATCCATAGACCCAATTGGGATTGACCCGAAAGGCAGTGGAGGCATCCAGCAAGCGCGGAGCCTCGTTGCCAAGCGAAATGGCGATCTCGGCGCTTTCGATGCTGGCTTCATCTGGCAGGCAGAGCACAGCAAGATCAACCTCGCGCATCAATGCGCGCCGTGCCTCCGGGTCCTTCCGGCGGGAGGGGTCAATGCTGCGTACGATAACGGTTGGGATAGCTGCCAGACGGTCGCGGATGCCCAGTCCGGTGGTGCCGGCTTCGCCGTCGATGAAGATTGTCGCTGTCTTCGTCACCCGCCTGATCCCCTTCCGTGACTAGAGACTTCTTAGAGTTGCGGGACAAATGCAAGAAGGGCGGCCCCCAGAGGAGAGCCGCCCTTTTTTCTGCCAGAACGGCGCTGAGGTTAGCGCTTGCTGAACTGATAGCTGCGGCGCGCCTTGGCCTTACCGTATTTCTTACGCTCGACGGTGCGGCTGTCGCGTGTCAGGAAGCCAGCTAGCTTCAAGATGCCACGCAGTTCCGGCTCGTAGTAAGTGAGCGCCCGGCTAATACCGTGGCGAACCGCGCCGGCCTGACCGGAAAGCCCGCCGCCGGAGACGGTGCAAATCACATCGAACTGGTTGTAGCGGTCGGAGATCAGAAAGGGCTGGGTGATCAGCATGCGCAGCACGGGTCGGGCGAAATACTGGCCGACCTTCTTGCCATTCACTGTAATCTCACCCTTGCCCGGCTTGATCCAAACACGGGCCGAGGCGTCCTTGCGGCGGCCGGTAGCGTAGGAGCGGCCGAACTCGTCGCGCTTGGCTTCACGCTTCACCGGGGCTTCGGCGGTGGCTGCGATCGCGCCGGTGGCGGCGAGATCCTTCAGGTCCGCGAGGCTGCGGGTGTTCTGGGTTCCGGACATGATCAAATCCTCGTGTTCTTGCTGTTCAGCGCGGCGACATCAAGCGTCGCTGGCGCCTGCCCTGCGTGCGGGTGCTCGGCGCCGGCATACACATGCAGGTTCTTCATCTGCTGGCGCTGCAGCGGGCCGCGGGTGATCATGCGCTCAACCGCCTTCTCGATCACCCGCTCGGGGTGACGGCCGGCGAGTATCTGGCCGACCGAGCGGCCCTTGATGCCGCCGGGGAAGCCGGTGTGGTAGTAGAACACCGATTGCTCTGTCTTCTTGCCGGTTACCCGCACCTTCTCGGCATTGACGATAACGACATGGTCGCCGCAATCGACATGAGGGGTGAAGGTAGGCTTGTGCTTGCCGCGCAGGCGCTGCGCGACAATGGCTGCGAGACGGCCGAGGACCAAGCCGTCAGCGTCGATCAGCACCCAGTTCTTGCTGACCTCCGCGGGCTTGATCGAGAGGGTGGTCTTCATCGGAAAGCTATTCCTTTTCTCTGCCGCGCGCTGCTCGGCGCGTGCGTGATGGACGCGGGCTGATACGTGCAAGCCTCTTACAGGTCAAGCCTTTTTCTTTGTGGTATTATAATACCGCGCCTCAGATAAGGTTCATTTTTACGCTCAATGAAGGCGGGCGGCGGCGATGGCCAGGTCATCTGGTGTGTTGATGTTGGTGAAAGGGTCAGGATCTTCAGCGAACGTCACCGTGCGGCAACCGAGTTGCTCAGTCAGCGCGGTGACCGCGCGGTTGCTGCCCGAGACGAGTAAGTTGCGCAGTGCAGATGCGGCAGAGACTGGCCAGAGCGCGACGAGATGATGGGTCCGGCCGCGCGAGACCGCACAGGCCGGTGCAGGATTCAAGCGCGCGGCGAGGTCAGTTGGGATGAACGGCGTGTCGACCGGAAGGGTCAGCAGCGAGGTTGCCCCCTGCCCTGCCGCCCATTCCAGCCCGGCCAGCAGTCCGGCCAGCGGGCCATGACCTTCGAACGGCCCGTCAGGGAGTATCGGCAGCCCTTCGGCCTGTTCCGCGAGGCTTGCACGCCCTGAAATGGCGATTCTATCGACCTGCTGCCGAAGTTGGGCGATGCCATGGGCCAGCAGGGTCTGGCCGGCCAGAAGGATCAGGCCCTTTTCCACGGTACCTAGCCGACGCCCTTGCCCGCCGGCCAAAATCAGGCCGGCGATCATCGTCGACTCTTTCTCGAGGGAATTTCGCTGGGGCGATCGATGGGGCTCGAACCCACGACATCCAAGACCACAACCTGGCGCTCTACCAACTGAGCTACGACCGCCACAGCGGCGCGCGACTTACGCCCTCGCAGGGGAGGCGTCAATTGCGTGCGGGGCTCAGGTGGCACGCGTGCCGAAGAACTGACCAAGACGCGTCAGCGCCTCATCGAGCACATGGTCCTGCTTACAGAAGGCAAAGCGCGCGTAATGGCGCGGCGGATCCCTCTCGTAGAAGGCTGAGACGGGAATAGCTGTCACCCGCGCCTGCTCGGTGATCGTGCGGCAGAAAGCGACGTCGTCACCGTCGAAGTGGGCAGAAAAATCGGCTGAGACGAAGTAACTGCCCTCGGCGCGCAATGTCGGCAGGCCAAGCCGATTGAGGCCGACGGCGAGGCGGTCGCGCTTGGCTTCCAGTGATTCGGCAAGCGAGGCGAAGTAGGCATCATCCTTGGCCAGGCCCAAGGCCACGGCACGCTGCAGGTTCGGCGCGGTGGTGAAGGTGAGATTCTGGTGGGCTTTGGCGACCACCGAGGCAAGAGTGGCGCAACCGGTGACATAGCCGACCTTCCAGCCGGTCAGCGAGAAGGTCTTGCCGGCACTGCCGATTCGCAGGGTGCGTTCGCGCATACCAGGCAGGCTCATCAGCGGCACATGGCGGGCACTGCCGAAGACCAGATGTTCATACACCTCGTCACAAACGGCATAGGTGTCGTTCTCGATCACCAATCGAGCGATGAACCCGAGTTCGTCAATATTGAACACCTTGCCAGTGGGGTTCATCGGGCTATTGAGGAGGATCGCCTTGGTGCGGACGGAAAAGGCTGCAGCCAGTTCTTTACGGGGCAGCTCCCAGTCCGGCGGGTTGAGGCGCACCAGGCGGGGGATAGCCCCGAGCATGCGCACGACCGGCAGATACGTGTCATAGAGCGGTTCGATCAGCACAACCTCGTCCCCGGGATCGAGGAGTGCCATCAGGCAGGCGGTGATCGCCTCGGTGGCACCGGAGGTGACCACCACGTCAGACGGCCCGACATCAAGGCCGTAGAACCGGCGGTTGGCGGCGGCGACGGCCTCACGCAGTTCCTGCACACCCGACATTGGCGGGTACTGATTGCGGCCGTCCTTGAGGAATCGGGCAGCAGCTTCCACCACATCTTCGGGGCCGTCAGTGTCGGGGTAGCCTTGGCCAAGATTGATCGCGCCGTGTTGCTGCGCGAGGGCGGACATCACTGTGAAGATAGTGGTGCCGGTGGCGGCGAGAAGCGAATTTGGCGGCTTCACTTGGGCGGGCTCCAGTGATCTGACGTTTGCTTGAGTATGAGGGGCCGGCGTCGGGGCGGCAACGCCATGCGAGCGACCCGCCGCGCCGCTCCGCAAGGGCGAAGCGATTGATGAAAAAGCCCGCAATTGCCCAGCCAGGTCGCGCGGGTTAGTCTCGTCAGGTCACTCTGGGCGACAATGCACAGGGTGACGCGGCGCCAAGCCGATCTGGCACGCCGCGTGCAAATAACGATCCTGCTTTGCTTGGGCCGAGACAGGATTGTCACCCGAGGGGAGGTCGCCGGGCCAAGGTCCGGCGCAGTGCCATGAAGAAGATCGAAGAGGTCATCAAACCATTCAAACTGG
>CAIVDX010000499.1 GCA_903904805.1 uncultured Rhodospirillales bacterium | reverse complement strand
TGCCCGGCATGGCCGTCTTCCTCACCGGCAACCCCGACTACGTGCCCGCCGCCCTGCTGCACAATCTCAAGCACAACAAGGTGCTGCACGAGAAAGTGTTGTTCGTGACAGTGAACACGCTCGACAGCCCAAATGCCGAGCCTGGCGCCCGCGCCGAAATCGCCGAACTCGCGCCCGGCATCCATCGCGTGCTGCTGCGCTACGGCTTCATGGAAAGCCCCAACATCCCCCGCGCCCTGGAAGGCCTCAACCAGTTCGGCATCGAATACGACCCGATGAAGGCCAGCTTCTTCCTGGGCCGCGAAACGCTCGTGCCGGCCATGGTGCCGAAAATGCCGCTCTGGCGGCTCTGGCTGTTCCTGGTGATGGCGCGGAATTCCGTGTCGGCCACTGAGTTTTTCCGCATTCCCAGCGATCGGGTGGTGGAATTGGGTGTGCGGGTGGCCATCTAGGCAAAGCGCATCTTTTCTGAAGAAAAGCGCCACAACATTTTTCAAACCTATTCCCGTTGGGGCGACGGGCCTGAATCAGGAGCCAGCCTATGCGGATCGAGTTGGTGGCGCGGGAGGATTTCGGCGACAAGATCATCCTCTCCGCGGCCCTCGATCCCACCGGCGCCATCGACCTCGCCGCCTGGGTCGCCGACCCCGCGCCCTGGCCCTTCCAACGCGGCACCCTCACCGGCGACCTGATCCGCATCGACGAACTCTGGGCCCTGCGCGCCGACGGCAATGATGACGCCCCCCTCTGGCTGCTCGACCTCTCCCTGCTTCGCCCCGGCGAAACCGTCGCGCTGCGCGCCCCCTCCGGCGACACCACCTCATTCCTGATCGTCGCCGTCACCCAAGCTCAGTGACGCTGGCCACCTGCTTCGCCAGGCGCGCGCGCCCGCCGTCATTTGGTCGAAAGCGAAATGCTCGGCGCACATCATTCAATAATATCGATCGACAAAAAATGACGATCCGTACGTTTTGATACGATTCTGGACTTAGCGCATGCTTGGCTCGCCGGTAATAGTTCTAGCGCCGTTATCTCATGGCGTATTCCCGTGCGGTCAGAATGGCTCCCGCCCGGCTAAGTCGGAGTCTGCAGCATGCCAGCCCTCTCAGCCAGGCGCACCGAGCGCCGCATACGCATCGCGCTGCTGACCCTGCTGGGCATCGGCGTCCCGCTCGCGCTCGTCGCGATCGTGCTGACCCTCGGCGCCGCCCGCGACAATGCGCGCCGCTCCTACGGTGAACGCCTCGGCCGCGCCGCCCAGGCCGGAGCCGCCGCCATTGATGAACGCCTGTCCAATTACATCGCCACCGCCCACACCCTCGCGCTGCTGGACGATCTGCAGCCTAACACTGCGATCACCGCGATTGGTGACAGCACGGTCGCCGACCTCGTCCGCCGCACTGGCGAGGCTGTCGGCGCATCAGTGGTCGCGCTCGACATGCTCACCCCCGGCACGCCGCAGCTCCTCAACACCCACCTGCCGCCAGGCGTGCCGCGCTCCAGCCTGCCCCCCACCACCAACCCCGTTCTGTTGGAACTGATCGCCCATCTGCGATTGGGCCAGGACCCGGTGGTGTCTGATCTGTTCGTCTCCCCGGTCGACCACCGCTACACAGTCGCTGTCGCTGTTCCCGTGTTCGACCGCAGCGGCAGATATGGCAACAACGCCGTCGTCGCTGCCGTTGCCCTGCTCGTCGACGCCCGCGCGTTCAACACCATCATCCCCACCCTTGCCGTGCCACCAGGTTCGATCATCAGCGTCACCGATTCCCGCAACGCCATCGTCGCCTACTCGAAGGACCCGCCGCACAATGTCGGCCGCGTCGTCTCCCGGCTGGGGCTCGCCAACATCGACGCTGTCGACGGCGGTGGCCTGGATCCCGACAACGCCGAGATCGGCCCGGCCGAATACGGCTTCCGCCACGGCTCCATCGCGCCTGGCTGGCGCGTGAATGTCTTCGCCCCCGCAGAAACCGCTCTCTTCACGGCGATCTGGCCACTGCGATCCCTGCTGCTGGCGTTGTCCCTGATCCCATTTCTGCTGATCATCGCGCTGACCATTCTGTGGCGCGGCGGCCGCGAGGTGCGTGTGGCCTACAGCCAGATGCGCCGCATCCTCGATAATACGCCCTCGGCTGTCTATGTGAACCACATGGACGTCGAGGGCCGGGCCCAGCAGATGTTCCGCAGCCCCCGTATCGACTTGATACTGGGGAACACCCATCCCGAACTTACCGGCCCCCGGGGCGACCTGCCCGCCGACCTCGCCGCCGACGATGCCGCCCGCTTCCACGAGTTCCGCAGGGAGGTCCGCCGCACCGGCCGTGGCACCATCAATCTGCGCACCAGCACCCAACATGGCCCGCGCGATCTGCTGATCGAGGAGATGCGCTTCCAGCCCGACGACGAGGGCGGCACCACCACCATCGGCTGCATCACTGACCTCACCGAACAGCTTGCGGCGCAGGAGCAGGCGCGCCGCCTCGAACGCCTCGCAATGCTCGGCGAAATGTCTGTGGGCGTGGCGCATGAAATGACCCAACCGCTCGCCGTCATCTCCATGGCCAGCGAAAACGCCCTGCGCACGATCTATGGCGCCAACCCCTCGATCCTTTCAGTCGGCGATAAGCTGCAGAGCATCCGCGACCAGTCCGGGCGGGCCCTGAAGGTGATCGAGCAGATGAAGGCGTTCGGACGTGCCGATACAGGCAAAAAGAAACCAATCGTCATTGCCGACGCGGTCGATGATGCGCTGAACATGCTCGCCGGGCGCCTGGCAAGACGCGACATCATCGTCTCCGCAAGAATCAGCCGCGAGCTGCCCCCGGTGCGCGGCATCCCGGTGATGCTCGGCCAGGTCATGATCAATCTGATCTCCAACGCGATCGACGCCTATGCCGAAACACCGGAGATCACCGCCCGCCCCCTGACCATCACCGCCATCCGCCAGTCGCGGCAGATCGTCCTGCAGGTGATCGACGCCGCAGGCGGCATCGCCGACAACGTGGTCGACAAAATCTTCGACCCATTCTTCACCACCAAGGATGTCGGCACCGGTCTCGGCCTGTCGATCAGCCTGGCGATCGTCGCTGACATGGGCGGCACCATGACCGCGCGAAACCAAGGTCCCGGCGCCTGCATCGAAGTCCGCCTGCCCATCGATGCCGGCGCCCAGATGCCGGTGCAGCGGGAATCGGTTTTCCTACCGGACGGGCCATCGACCGCCGTCACCACCGCCAGCTGAAGACACCGCCATCAGGACCAGCAACGACCCGGTTCCATAGGGCAGAGCTCACCGCCCGCGGCCACCCACCCAACCGGCCGGCTAATCCGCCGACGCCGCGCCCCCAACAGCAGGCCCGGCCGCGGGCGCATCCACATCCCGCAGCCTGTGATCGGCCGCCTTGTGCCCTGTCATGTCGTCGCCCGCATCGCGCGGAATGAACAGCACGAGCGGCGAGGCCGCGAACGCCAGCACGCTCACCACGATGAACGCCACGGTGAAATCCGTCAGCGAGGGCACCGCGCTCGCCGTGAAGGTCCGCGCGATCTCCAGCGATGCCGCGCCCACCGTGATGCCGGTGGTGATCGACAGCTGCTGCAAGGTTGAATACAGGCTCGTCGCCCCGCTCATCCGCGACCGCGGAATGTCGGCATACACGATGGTGTTGAACGAGCTGAACTGCAACGATCTGAACGTTCCGCCCACCAGCAGCAACGCGAACATGATCCAGTTCGGCCAGCCCGGCCGGAACGCCGCGCACACCAGCAGCAGCGCCGAGGCGATCAGCCCGTTCCAGAACAGCGTGTCACGAAAACCGAATCGTCGCAGCACGCTGCTCGCCAGCGGCTTCACCATGATCGCCCCGGCCGCCGAGGCGAACGTCGTCAGCCCGGAATCCTGCGCGCTGTAGCCGAAATCCAGCTGCAGCATCATCGGCAGCAGAAACGGCGTCGCCCCCACGCCAAAACGGAACAGCGTGCCCGCCGTGCACGACACCGCGAAGGTCGGGATCTTCAGCAGGCTCAGATCCAGCAGCGGCCGCGGATGCCGTCGCGCATGCAGCCCATATCCCACGCCCGCGGCCAGCGCGGTCACCAGCAGCCCCACCGTCCAGCTCTGAGGCACCAGATGCCGCCCGGCCGTCTCGAACCCCATCATCATGCAGGCCAGCGCGATGCCCGACCACATCAGCCCCCAGCCATCGAACGGCGCCGGATCGGGGTCCTTCGCCTCCTCGATGAACAGAGAGACCAGAACCACCCCCAGCACACCGATCGGCACGTTCAGATCGAAAATCCACCGCCAGGTGGTGTGCGTCACGATAAAGCCGCCCAGCGGCGGCCCCACCACCGGCCCGATCATCGCCGGCATCGTCAGCCACGACATCGCCGCCACCAGCTCGTTTTTCGGCACCGTGCGCAGCAGCACCAGTCGCCCGACCGGCACCATCATCGCCCCGCCGATGCCCTGGATCACCCGCGAAATCACCAGAAAGGCCAGCGAATCCGACCGCCCGCACAGGATCGAGCCCAGCGTGAACACAGCGATCGCCGCACGAAACACCTGCCGCGCGCCGTAGCGATCCGCCACCCATCCGCTCGCAGGAATGAACACCGCCAGCGAGATCAGGTAAGAGGTCAGCGCCACACTCATATGCACCGGATCGGCGCCGAATGATTTCGCCATGTCCGGCAGCGCGGTGGCGATCACCGTGCTGTCCAGATTCTGCATGAACAGCGCGCAGGCGACGATCAGGCTGGCAATGCGTGTCCGCTGGCTGGTCATGCCGCCCTTTTCACCCCTCGCCGATCGACTGACCAGCGCATCATAGGTAGGGCGGATCAGCGCGGCGCCACCCGCCGCGCCTCACCGTGATCCCTGTGTGTCAGACCTTCAGCATCGGGCTGACATAGAACGGCGCATCGGTCTTCTCCCGCAGCTCGTCCAACGTCACGCCCGGCGCGATATCCACCAGCGTCAACTGCGCCGGCCCGGTGCGCTTCACATCGAACACCGCCAGATCGGTGATGATCAGATCCACCACGCGGCTGCCGGTCAGCGGCAAATTGCACTGCTTCAGGATTTTCGGCTCGCCCTTGGCCACATGCTCCATCAGCACCACCACGCGGGGAACGCCGGCGACCAGATCCATCGCCCCGCCCATCCCCTTCACCATCTTGCCGGGGATCATCCAGTTCGCCAGGTCGCCATTCTCCGCCACCTGCAGCGCACCCAGGATCGAAATATCGATGTGCCCGCCACGCACCATCGCGAAGCTGTAGGCGGAATCGAAAAAGCTGGTGGTTGGCAGCTCCGTCACCGTCTGCTTGCCGGCATTGATCAGATCCGCATCCTCCTCGCCCTCATAGGGAAAAGGCCCGATGCCGAGCATGCCGTTCTCGCTCTGCAGCTGGATCGACACCCCTTCCGGCAGATGATTCGCCACCAGCGTGGGAATGCCGATGCCCAGATTCACATAGAACCCGTCCCGCAATTCCTGCGCGGCGCGGGCGGCCATCTCATCGCGTGTCCAAGCCATGGTTCTGCTCCCCTCAGGCCGCGTGCTTGCGCACGGTGCGCTGCTCGATGCGCTTGTCGAGCACGTCGGGCTTGTACATCCGCTTCACGAAAATCCCCGGCGTGATGATGTGATCCGGATCGATGCTGCCATTCGGCACCAGCTCCTCGATCTCCACCACCGTGTTCTTCGACGCCGTGGCCATGATCGGGTTGAAGTTCCGCGCCGTCTTGCGGAACACCAGATTGCCCTCCTCATCGGCACGCCAGGCATGGATGATCGCCAGATCGGCGAACAGCCCACGCTCCATCACATACCACTGCCCGTCGAACTCCCGCGTCTCCTTGCCCTCGGCGATCTGGGTGCCGTAGCCGGTGCGCGTGTAGAACGCCGGAATGCCCGCCCCGCCGGCGCGGATGCGCTCGGCCAGCGTGCCCTGGGGATTGAACTCGATCTCCAGCGACCCCTCGAGAAACTGCTTCGCGAAGGTCGCGTTCTCGCCGACATAGGAGCTGATCATCTTCTTCACCTGCCGCGTCTGCAGCAGCAGGCCCAACCCCACATCATCGATGCCGGCATTGTTGGAGATGATGGTGAGGTCCTTCACCCCACTGTCGCGGATCGCCTCGATGAGGCTGGCGGGAATGCCGCACAGGCCAAACCCGCCGGACATGATGGTCATCCCATCCCGCACCAGACCCGCCAAAGCGGCGGTCGCGGTTGGGTAAATTTTGTTGACAGGCATGGACGAGCTCCCTTCCCAAGGACAGCAGCATCTAGGGGAAGAGAGACACTAAAGACAAGGCCAGGGCTCT
>CAIVDX010000498.1 GCA_903904805.1 uncultured Rhodospirillales bacterium | reverse complement strand
TCGGACGGTGAAGCAACCGCCGCTCGCCCATAAGAGCTGAAGAAAACAACGCGCGATGGAAGTGTTTTTATCCATCGCGCGTTGACTGTCTGTGTTTCTTGTGTCACTCCGGCACTCTGCTCCGGAGTTCCGATGTCCCGCATAGTGTTTCTGGCTTTCCTGATGATTGCCGTGCTCGGTATCGATGCCGGCCAGGCGGTTGCCCAGGACCATTTGCTGAACGTCTCCTACGACCCGACCCGTGAACTTTATCGCGAGATCGGCACCGCGTTCGCGGCCGATTGGAAGCAGAGGACCGGGCAGACTCTGACCGTCGATACGTCGCATGGTGGCTCGGGCGCGCAGGCGCGCTCGGTGCTCGACGGGCTGCAGGCAGATGTGGTTACGCTTGCGTTGGCGGCCGACATTGATGCTCTGGCCGCCCGTGGTCTGCTGGTGACGGACTGGGCGACCAAATTTCCTGATCAGGCCACGCCGAGCACAAGCACCATCGTGTTTCTCGTTCGCCGCGGCAATCCAAAGCAGATTCGCGATTGGCCAGATCTGATCAAGCCAGGCGTGGTGATCGTGACCCCAAATCCGAAGACATCGGGCGGTGCGCGTTGGGGTTTCCTCGCAGCGCTCGGTTGGGCGCGGCAGTTGCCTGACGCTACCGATGCGAGTGTCGAGGCCTATATGCGCGCGCTGTTCGCCCATGTTCCGGTATTGGATTCCGGTGCACGTGGAGCGACCGCGACGTTCGTGCAGCGCCGGCAGGGCGATGTGCTCATCAGCTGGGAGAATGAGGCGCTGTTGGCCCTTCAGGAGCTCGGTCGTGGCCAATTCGAGCTTGTTTACCCACCGTTGTCGATCCGTGCCGACCCGCCTGTCGCGGTGGTCGACAGCGTGGTTGACCGCCGTGGCACACGTGCGGCGGCCACGGCTTATCTGGAATTTCTTTGGAGCCCCGTCGGTCAGGAGATCGCAGCCAAACATTATTATCGGCCGCGTGACACCGCGGTATTGGCACGGCATCGTGATATCTTCCCGGAATTGCGCACCTTTGGCATTGAGTCTTTCGGCGGTTGGACGCGGGCCCAGGCCGACAATTTCGCCGATGGGGGTCTGTTTGATCGCATTTTAGCGCCCCGTTGAGCCGACCGATCACCCGGCTGACGCTTCCGCGGGGGCTCCATGTTGATCATCGGGACTTTGCGCAGTCGCCAGCCGCGGCTGCTGCTGGCAGGGTGGCTGCGATGAGCGCACCCGATTTCTCCCGCACGGATATTATAGCTGCCGATTTTGGCCGGTCAGGCCAGCGCGACGATGATCGCGGCTGGATTGGCGGACCAGTTGTGACCAGTCATGGCCGCTTGGGCCTGCCGGGATTTCGGCTCGCCGCGGCCATCGTTGCGCTCTGGCTTGGTCTGCTTGTCTTGCTGCCGCTGTCCGCCTTGGTGCTGCGGCCTTGGGAAAGTGGGTGGGGGGGGGCGTGGGCCGCGATGACGTCGCCGCGGGCACTCGCGTCGCTGCGTTTGAGCTTCGGCACTGCACTTGTGGCGGCGGCGATTGATGTGCCGGTCGGCGTGTTGATCGCATGGGTGCTCACCCGCTACCGATTTCCAGGCCGCGCTCTGTGGGACGCTGTGGTTGATCTGCCGTTCGCGCTGCCAACCGCAGTTGCCGGCATCGCGCTCGCCACATTGTATGCTGACACCGGCTGGATTGGCGCACCGCTCGCCGCACTCGGCATCGAGGTCGCGTTCGGCGTTCCTGGTATCGTGGTCGCATTGGTGTTTGCAGGCCTGCCGTTTGTTGTGCGCTCTGTGCAACCGGTGTTGATGGAACTTCCGCCAGAGATCGAGGAGGCAGCGGCGACATTGGGTGCGCGTCGCGGGCAGGTGGTGCGGCGTGTGTTGCTGCCCATGCTCCTGCCGGCCATCATCACCGGGTTCGGTCTGGCCTTCGCCCGGGCGGTGGGCGAGTACGGTTCAGTGATTTTTATTGCCGGCAATGTGCCGCTGATCTCGGAGATCGCGCCCCTTGTGATCATCACCAGGCTCGAGCAGTTCGACTATGCTGGCGCCGCCGCGGTGGGGCTTGCCATGTTGCTTGGTTCAGCCGCCATCCTCGCGCTGACTGGCGCATTGCAACGGCGGCTGGCTCGGTGAGCGATGACCTTTCTTCAGGCGTGCGCGACGAGCCGGGCTGGTTGCGGCTGTCATTGACATCACTTGCCTGCGCAGCGCTTGCAGGGTTGATTCTGTTGCCGCTGGCGACAGTGGTCGCCGAGGCATTCCGGCCGGGGCTCGCCGCGGTTCTCTCCGCCTGG
>CAIVDX010000497.1 GCA_903904805.1 uncultured Rhodospirillales bacterium | reverse complement strand
TGTGAGCGCGGTGGCGACGCGGGCGAAGGCGTGGGTGAAGCCCTGGCCGAAGCCGTAGCGCTCCTGCGGCAGCCAGTTGGTCATGGCGCGTGTCATCGTCGACAGGGCCGCGCCCTCGCCGAGTCCCACCAGGGCGCGGGCGATGATCAGGCCGAGCATGCCGCCGGCGGCACCGGTCAGGATGGTGCCGGTGGCGAAGGAGAGCAGATAGACGGTGAAGACGCGGCGCGGGCCGAAGCGGTCAGCCAGCCAGCCGCCGAACAGGGTGATCGCCGCGTAGGGGTAGGAGAAGGCCGAGAACACCAGACCGAGGTCGGTGTTGGACAGATGCAGGTCCTTGCGCATCTCGGTGGCGGCGGTGCCGATATTGGCACGGTCCACATACAGAATGAAATACATCAGACAGATCAGCAGAAATGTCAGATGTGTTGTCTTCAGCCGGCGCGCGAACATACCCGGTCTCCCCCTTGCTGCCCGTGGGTCGCTTGCACGCGACACTCATTGCGAGTGTCGCCGCGACCGGCCGCGCGCGCGACCGAGAAAATGAGGGGCGAGGTATGAGGGAAAGTTGGGCTTAGCCGACGATGGCGGTGGCCTGCACCTCGACCAGCGCGCCGAAATGCAGCTGCGGCGAGACCGCGACGGTGCGGGCGGGCTTATGGGCGCCCATCATCTCGGCATAGACGCGGTTGACCTCGGGCCAATGGGCGATGTCGGAGACGAAGACGGTGAGGCTGACGGTGCGGTCGAGCCCGGAGCCGGCGGCGGCGAGGATGGCGGCGACGTTGCAGAGCGCCTGGCGGGTCTGCTCGGCGACGCCCTCGGGGAGGGCGGCGGCGCCGGCGCCGCCGGGGGGGATGGGCAGCTGGCCGGCGACGAAGACGAAGCCGTTCGCGACGATCGCCTGGCTGTAATGGCCGCCGGCGACCGGGGCGTCTGTGGTGCTGATCGGGCGGATGCTGGCGGTGGTGCTCATCGGGGGCCTCATGCTGGTCCGGTTGCGTGTTCGTGGTAGCGTTGACACAGTTGGGCCCGCGCGGCAAAGCCCGGCTCAAATCGCCGGCGGGCCGGCATGGATGGGAGCGTCGGGGCAAGTGACCAAATCGATTTGCGTGCGGGCCATTCGATGAAATTCGATGGTGGATTTCTGGTTCCCGCGGACCGCGAGACGGTGTTCGCGCGATTGAATGATCCGCAGTTCTTTGCCTCGTGCCTCGATGGTGTGAGCGAGCTGGTGGAGGTGGACGAGACCCACTACACCGCGCGGCTGGCCACGCGGATTGCCTATATCAAGTTCAATTTCGCCATCGCGGTGGAGATCGCCGAGATCGATCCGCCGAGCCGCGTGGTGGCGAAGTCCGAGGGGACGCCGATCGGCATTGTCGGCCGGCTGACCGCGCTGGCGACGGCGAATCTGGAGCAGCGCGAGGATGGCACGCAGGTGAGCTACGAGATCGATGTCTCGCTCGCCGGCAAGCTGGGCAGCATTGGCCAGCCGGTGCTGCGCAGCAAGGCGCGCGAGATGGAAAAGGGCTTTGTGCAGAAGCTGAACGCGGCGTTCGCGCCTTCTGCTGATATCGAAACGACGGAGAATGTGCCATGAGGGGTTTCGCGTTCGTCTCACCGACGAGCCTTGCCGAGGCGTCGTCCATTCTGGCCAATGACGAGGGCGAGGCGCGCCCGTTTGCCGGCGGCACCGGGCTGATGCTGATGATGAAGACGGGAGTGTTTTCGCCGACCCGGCTTGTCAGCCTGCGCGAGACGGAGGTGGCGCATCGTTCCATCACCGTGACGGCGGATGGCGGTGTGCGGATCGGCGCGGTGTGCTCGCTCACGCAGATCGAACATGATCCGCAGGTGTTGGCCTGCGCGCCGGTGATCGGGCGGACGATGAAGACGCTGGCGAATGTGCGGGTGCGCAATGTCGCGCGCATTGGTGGCACGCTGGCGCATGGCGATCCGCATATGGACATGCCGCCGGTGCTCGCCTCGCTGCGCGCGCATGTGGTGACCTCGGGTGCGGCGGCGCGCGAGGTCGCGATCGAGGATCTCTATGCCGGCTATTATGAAACCGTGCTGCAGCCTGGCGAGTTGATCACCGCGGTGGTGGTGCCCGGGCAGGCGGGTTGGCGCAGCGTGTATCTGAAATGCACCACGCGCAGCGCCGATGACTGGCCGGCGCTCGGTGTTGCGGTGTCGCTGCGGATCGAGTCCGGTGTGGTGGCGGATGCGCGGGTGGTGATTTCGGCGGCCTGCGAGAAGCTCACCCGCGTGGCCGAAGCCGAGGCGCTGCTGAAAGGTGCCAGTGCTGATCTGGCGAATTTCACCAAGGCGGGAGAGGCGGCGGCCGCGGTGGTTGAGACCGTTGAGGATGCGCGCGGTTCGGCCGCCTATAAGAGCGAGCTGGTGAAGGTTTATGTGCGCCGCGCGTTGTCGCAGGCCAGCGAAGGGACAGTCTGAGATGAACGAGATGCGTCCCATGCCGGGCAATCAGGTCGGCCGCAATGTGCATCGGCTGGAATCGCGCCAGAAGGCGACCGGTCGGGCGGAATACACGCACAATATCGTGCTGCCGGGGATGCTGTATGCGTAGGTGTTTCGCAGCACCGTGGCGCACGGGAAGATCCTTTCGATCAATATCTCGGCCGCGCAGGCGATGGCGGGTGTGCATTCGGTGATCACCGGCGAGACGGTGAAGACGCTGATCGCCGAGCCCTATTTCGGTCCGGCCTTTCACGATCAGCCCATTCTGGCGCTGGAGAAGGTGCATTTCGTCGGTGAGCCCGTGGCGGTGGTGCTGGCCACCGATCCGTATGTGGCGGCCGAGGCGGTGCAGCTGATCGAGGCCGAATATGAGGAGATGGAGGCGGTGTTCGGCGAGGTGGAGGCGATGACCTCCAAGGCGATCGTGCACGAGACGCTTCGCCCCGCCGGAACGTTTGCCGATCTGAAGCATCTGGTCGGCAAGAAGGACACCAACATCGCGCTCGATTATCAGCTGCGGCGCGGCGATGTTGATGCTGCCTTCGCGGCGGCCGATCATGTGTTCGAGCATGAGTTCAGCACCCAGCAGGTGATGCACACGCCGCTGGAGCCGATGGTCTCGATCGCCGAGCCTGGCCATGACTCGATGACGATCTACACCGCCTCGCAGAGCCCGAGCTTTGTGCGCACCGAGCTCGCGCGCCTGTTCGGCTGGCAGGAAAACCAGGTGCGGGTGAAGGTGCCCTATCTGGGCGGTGGTTTCGGCGCCAAGCTGTATATCAAGCTGGAGGCGCTGGTGGCGGCCCTGGCGATGCTCAGCAAGCGGCCGGTGAAATTGTCGCTGACGATGGAAGAGCAGTTCTACACCATCACCAAACATGCCTCCACCTTCCGCATCAAAAGTGCGGTGAGCAAGGATGGCAAGATCACCGCGCGGCGCTGCGAGATTTTCTGGAATGGTGGTGCGTTTGCCGATATCGGCCCGCGCGTGACGCAGAAATCCGGTTTCACCTCGCCAGGGCCGTATGAGATCGACAATGTGTCGGTCGATTCCTATGCGCTCTATACCAACCGGCCGCCGGCGGGCGCGCTGCGTGGTTTTGGCATTCCGCAGCTGGTCTGGGCCTATGAGAGCCACACCGATCTGATCGCGCGCGGGCTGGGCATGGACACGGTGGAGTTTCGTCGCAAGAACATTCTGCGCGAGGGCCGGCCGCAGGCGACCGGCACGCTGATGCATGACGCGGCGATTTCGGAATGTCTTGAAAAGACCGCTGAAATGATGAACTGGTCCGCGCCGTTCGAGCGTGGCGAGGGGGTTGTGCGGCGTGGCCGGGCGATCGCCATCGGCTTCAAGGCAGTGGTGGCGCCGACCACATCGGGTGCGATCGTGAACGTGTCGGCCGATGGGTCGGCCGCGGTCTATATGTCCACCGTCGATATGGGCCAGGGCAGCGACACGGCGATGGCGCAGATCGTGGCGGAGACGCTGAAATTGCAGGCCGAGCGCATTCGCGTGGTGCATCCCGACACCGATGTGACGCCATATGACATGGCCACGCTCGGTTCGCGCAGCACGTTCCATATGGGCAACGCGGTGAAGCTGGCGGCCGAACATGCGCGCGACCAGCTGGCCGATCTCGCGCGGTCTCTGGGCATGCCCGAAGGCGGCAACTACGAGATCCGCGATATCTTCCTGAAGAAATATGGCATGCAGGCCGGCAACGTGATCGGTGTGGGCAGCTATGTGCCGCCCTACACCTCGCCGCAGAAGGGCACGGGGCTGTCGGACAATGTCACGCCGTTCTGGATGGTGGGCGCGGCCGGCGTGGAGGTCTCGGTGGATACCGAGACCGGGCATGTGACGATCGACAGGCTGATCAATGTCGCCGATCTCGGCCGACCGCTGAACCCGGCGATCGTGGTGACGCAGCTCTCGGGGGCGGCGATGATGCAGCTGGGCTTTACGATGTTCGAGAACATGGATCTCGATAACGGCCAGGTGACCAACGCATCGCTGGCCGACTACAAGATCCCGGGCATGCATGATGTGCCGCTGTCGATGGACAATGCGATCGTGGACAATAACCAGCAGAACGGACCGTTCGGCGCGAAGGGCGTGGGAGAATCGGCGACCTTCGGCGTGTCGCCGGCGATCGCCAACGCGATCGAGGATGCTGTGGGGGTGCGGCTGACATCGCTGCCATTGACACCGGAATCCGTGCTGCGCGGGATCCGCGCGCTGCGCGGTGAAAGCCTGGAGGGCTGAGATATGGACACGGTTTTTGTCGACATCGCCTTCCGCCTGAATGGGAACCAGATCAGTGCGCGGGTTGGTGGGCATGAGAATATTGTCGATCTGCTCAAGAAGCTCGACCATTTCGGTGCGCGCGAGAGCTGCGGGCAGGGGCTGTGCGGCTGCTGCACGGTGCTGATCGATGGCGTGGCGGAGTCGGGCTGTCTGACGCTGGCGCAGCTGGTGGATGGCAAGTCGGTGACCACCATCGAAGGGCTTGAGGTGGATGGTGTGCTGAGCCCGGTGCAACAGGCCTTCATCGAGACCGGCGCGCTGCAATGCGGCTTCTGCGGCCCGGGCTTTGTGCTGATGAGCACGCAGCTGCTGGCGCAGAATGACGCCCCCTCGGAGGCGGAGATTCGCGATTATCTCAGCGGCAATCTGTGTCGTTGCGCGGCCTACCCGGAGATCATCAAGGCGGTGAAGCTGGCCGCCAGCCGCATGAGACACGCCGCCGCCGCCGACTGACCCAGTTTCATCACGACCGGAGGGAGACGATCATGAACGTGCATCCCGGCAATCTGGCGACCATGACAGGCAACGACCTGTCCTTGACCATCGCGTTCGGCGATTATGATCGCACGCGACCGTTGCTTGACGGTCGGGTGCGTCCGGCCGGAATCGACCCGACCTATGTGACCGCCTGGATCGGCCATTTTTGCACGAGGCCGGTCTATGAGGAGTACGACATCGCCGAGATGTCGTTGTCCTGGTATCTCGCCGCGCGGTGCCGGGGCGAGCCGGTGATCGCGTTGCCGATTTTTCCCCTGCGCATGCCGGTGCATGCCTACATGTTCTGTCGTGCCGATGCGCCCTACACGTCGCCGCGCGATCTGGTTGGCAAGCGGGTGGGCACGCCTGGCTATCGCTACACTGTCAATCTGTGGCTGCGGGGTATTCTGCAGGACCAGTATGGTGTTTCGCCCAGCGACCTGCGCTGGGTCACCTGCGAGACGGAAGGGGCGGGCTACGTGCCGCCGGAGGGCATCGACATCACCGTCAGGCCCGGCGATCATCCCGAACGCATGCTGCTGGATGGCGAGGTGGATGCGGTCTTCTCGCCGGAAATCCTTCCGGGGATCGAACGGCTCGACCCGCGGCTGCGCCGGCTGTTCCCCGACGCCGAGGCTGAGTTGGCGGGCTATGTTGCCAGCACGGGGATTTTGCCGATCACCCATATCATTGTGTTGGGAACCGCTCTGGCGGCGCGTGCGCCGTGGCTGGGCGAAAGCCTGATGGGTGCGTTTCGCGAGGCGCAAAAAATCGTCGATGATGCGGCGCTGGAGCCGAAATATTTTTCCATGCCCAATGCGCTGTTCATGCTGGAGCGGCAGCGTCGGGCGTTTGGGCCGGCGCCGATGGTGCACGGCCTGACGGCGCCGAACCGGCACATCCTGCAGACCTTCATGCGGTATGCGAAGGAGCAAGGTTATATCGGTGAGATTCCGGAGCTGGACAGCCTGTTC
>CAIVDX010000496.1 GCA_903904805.1 uncultured Rhodospirillales bacterium | reverse complement strand
GACATCACGGCCTGGATCGAGTGGTTCCTCGGTTGCCTGGATCGCGCCTTCGATGGTGCGGAAATCATCCTGGCATCGGTGCTGACCACGGCGCGGTTTTGGGAGCGGCATGCGGGCGCGCCTTTGCAGGACCGCCAGCGCTTGGTGATCAACCGTCTGCTCGACGGGTTCGAGGGCAAACTCACCTCCTCGAAATACGCTAAGCTCACCAAATGCTCGCAGGACACTGCGTCCCGCGACATTGAAGATCTGATGGCGCGCGGAATCCTGTTGAACGATTCGGCCGGCGGGCGAAGCACCAGCTACTCGCTGGCGCCGGTCGAGCCGTGACGGTGGCGATCACAAGCCGAGGTCGCGCTTGCGGCCAAAACCCCACTCGATGCCGCCGCCGTCCTTCACCACGCCGGAAACATGCCGGCCGAGTTGCTTTTCCAGTGACGGTGACCAGGGGACCAGCTGGAAACCCAGGCCATTGTCGATCATGGCGAACCGGCCGGAGGTGAGCGCCACCGTCTGACGATAGGTGCCGCCCACATGTTCCCCGGCGGCGGCCTGGAGGTGCGGTAGCCCGGTTTCGGCCGATAGCGTTGCTCCCGCCGCGTTCAGCTCGCGTTGCCGCAAGGTGTCGAGCAAATCGCGCTGCAGGAGGATGCGCTGAGCCTGGCGGCGGCCGAGCCCCTCGTCAGCCAGGTGCTCGGCACGCGCTGCCATGGCCTCTCGAACCTCGCCGCCAAAGCCGCCCATGGAGAGCGGCATCGGCTCCCGCTCGACCAAGCGGTGATCGAGCCACGTGGCACCCGGCGCCGTCACCTGGCGGGCAAGGTCGAAGTCGGAGCGGTTGGCCAGCACCAGTGTTGGCCGCTGATCGCCGGCGCCACCGAACCGTCGCACCTCGACGATGCCGCCGAACGGCGGGGCGTGCTCGAACGCTCGAACATCGCGGAAGCGGACATGGTGGGCGCGACCGTCCGAGCCGTCGATGACGGCGTAGGCCTCGCCCATCAGCTCGTCATGTAATCCCTTGCCCACAAGGCGCCCGACGATCGGTGATGCCGCGGCATCCGTGTCGATCACATAGTCGCCGATGCCGCGATCGAACCCTCGCTCAGTGAAGGCGCGGTGCATCGTTTTGATGATGTCGCCGCGCATGCCGAGGTCGCGTAAGGTGCGTTCGGCCTCGAGCCCGACCATCCACTCGCCGGGGCCAGCCGCGGTCGCCAGGCCCATGGTTTCCAGATGCTGGAGGCGGCCAACCATGAGGCGTCGGATTTCGCGGTCCGCCGCACCTGACTGCGCGGGGCGAAGATCGATGGTGCCCGTCTCATCAGCGGCGATGCGGATTTCGGTGTCGAGCCTGGTCCATCGTTCGGCGCTGACATCGCGCTCAAGCGCCGAACGGATTTCGTGCTCCGGCTTCGGGCCGAGTTCGATCGACACGAGATCCTCGGCCCGGGATCGCAAGCCGCGGCTGATGTAGTCGCGTGAGATGACGAGGTCGGCGCCCTGGGCGTCAACGCCTCGCACCAGCAGGTGGACGTGGGGATTGTCGGTGTTCCAGTGATCGACCGCGACCCAGTCGAGCCGGGTCCCGAGGTCGGCTTCCATTTGGCGCGCGAGGTCGCGCGTGAAGGCGCGCAGGTCCGTCATCTCGCCGGCGTCCTCGGGCGAGATGATGAAGCGGAAATGGTGCCGGTCGTCCT
>CAIVDX010000495.1 GCA_903904805.1 uncultured Rhodospirillales bacterium | reverse complement strand
GCGTCTTCGCCGTTGTTGCCCTGCTCGCCGCCTGCGAGGACACCACGAAGGTCGCCACCAACACGACCGGCGCCGGCGCCGGCCCGGTTCCGGGCAGCCAGGAAGACCTGGTGGCCAATGTTGGTGATCGCGTGCTCTACGCGCTGAACAGCTCGCGCCTTGAGACCGACGCCCGCGCCACGCTCGACCGGCAGTCTGGCTGGCTGGCCAAATACGCCCAGGTGAACGTGCAGGTTGCCGGCAACTGCGATGAGCGCGGCACGGAGGAATTCAACCTCGCCCTCGGCCAGCGCCGCGCCAATGCCGCGCGCGACTATCTGGTGGCGCATGGCGTCGCCTCCACCCGCATCACCACCATCAGCTACGGCAAGGATCACCCGACCGCTCTGGGCTCCAACGAGGATGCGTGGAAGCAGAACCGCAACGCGATCACCTCGGTTCGCTAAGACTGAGGTCCAGGCTGGGAGATTGGCCGGCGACCGTGAGGTCGCCGGCCTTTTTCATTTGCGCTACGCTGCGCGGCGGGGCGACTCGTTGCCCGGCAGGAGAGGTTTGATGAAGCAGACAGCCCTTTTCGTTCTCGCGCTGACATGCGCGCCGCTGTTGGCCGCGCCCGCGTTGGCCCAGATCGATTCGCGTGAGGGCATCGCCCTGCAGAACCAGATTCGCGAGTTGCAGGCGCAGGTCTCGCAACTTCGCGCCGGCGGCGGTGGCGGTGGTTACGCGGCACCCGCCCCGGCCGCGCGTGCGCCGGCGGGCGCGTCTGACCTCACAGCCCAGCTGCTCGATCGGGTGGCCGCACTTGAGGAGCAGGTGCGCAGCCTGCGGGGCCGTGTGGAGTCGCAGGGCCATGCCCTCGAGGTCGCCAGTGCCGATCTGAGCAAGAAGATCGGCGATCTCGATTTCCGGCTGCAGGCGCTGGAGGGTGGTCGCCCGGCCGCGCCTGGGGCGGCTTCCGCACCGGCACTGGCGGCCCCCGCCGCGCCGGCCAAGCGCACCGCCGAGGTGATTGTCGCCGAGGGCAACGCGGCCCTCGCCAAGCGCGACTATGCCGCCGCCGAGGCCGCCGGCCGCGAGGCCAAGGCGCTGAAGGGCCCGCGCGGGATCGACGGCCAGTTCATCCTGGCCCAGGCGCTGGCCGGGCAGAAGAACTGGCCCGCCGCGGCGGTGGAGTTCAACGACACCTATGATCGCTCGCGCACCGGCCCGCATGCCGAGGATTCGCTGCTTGGCCTTGCCAACGCGCTGGTGGCGCTGAAGGAGCCCTCCACCGCCTGCCAGGCGCTGGCGAAGCTGCGCGCCGAGTTCCCCAATCCGCGTCCGGACCTTCGCGAGCCGATCGCTGGCGCGCGCGCGCGTGCCGGCTGCCGCTGAGCCCGACCTCGTCGCCGGCTTCGCCGCCGCCATGGCGCGGCTGGGGCCGTTCCGTGCCGACCGCGCGGTGGCTGTCGCTGTCTCCGGCGGGCGCGACAGTATGGCGCTGGCCTGGCTGGCCGCGCGCTGGGGCCGGCCCAGCGCGCTGATCGTCGATCATGGGCTGCGGGCCAGCTCCGCCGCCGAGGCCGCGCTCACTGCGGAGCGCCTGGCGGCGTTCGGCGTGCCCAGCCGCATCCTCAGCCTCCGTCTGCCGGTCGGCAGCAGCGCCGAGGCTGCGCGGGTGGCGCGCTATCAGGCCCTGTTCGGTGCCTGCCGCGGGCTCGGACTGCCGCAGCTGCTGCTCGGCCATCAGTCCGGCGACCAGGCGGAGACCGCCCTGCTGCGGGCCCGCCATGGCAGCGGCCCGGCCGGTCGCGCCGGCATGGCGGCGGTCCGCGGGCAGGATGGCGTCGCGCTGCTGCGCCCGCTGCTCGGCGTCCGGCGCGCCGCGCTGGGCGATCTGCTGACCGGGCT
>CAIVDX010000494.1 GCA_903904805.1 uncultured Rhodospirillales bacterium | reverse complement strand
GTCGGGCTTGGCGATGAACCAGGGGCTGCCGACGATCATGCCATTGGCCGCCTCGCCGGCGATCTGGCCGAGCTTGGGAGAGTTGGTGCCATTGCCGCCGATGAACAATGTGCTCGGCGGAAAGCCCAGATTGCGCGCCGCCAGCAGCACGCCCGAGGCGGGCTCCACCAGCGCGGAAATGCCGATCGCATCGGGGTTCAGCATCCGAATCTTGGTGAGCTGGGCGGAAAAGTCGGCATCCTTGCTGCCGAAGCTCTCGATCGCCACGGTCTTGAAGCCCAGCTTTTCCGCGCTCGCCTTCATCACGTCGAAGCCGGATTTCGACACCGCGTCGTCGTTCGCATAGAGCAGCGCGATGGTCTTGGCGCCGCGCGCCTGGGCACGGGCGAACGCCACCGGAATCACGTCCGCCTCCGGCAGCGCGGTGCGGAACACGTAGTCACCGATGTCGGTGATGCCGTTCGCGGTGGTCGATGTGCCGACGATCGGCACATGGCGCTCGTTGGTGACGGGGCCGACGGCGAACATCTCGGTCGACAGGGTGGGGCCGATGATGGCCACAGATTTGTCACGTCCGATCAGCAGGCGGGCGGCGTTGACCGCCTGGTCCTTGTTGCCGGCGCTGTCTTCCACGGTGAGCTTGATCTTGCGACCGCCAAGCACGCCCTTCGCGTTCACCTTCTCAAGCGCCAGTTCGAGGCCGGCGCGGATCGCCACGCCATAGGCGGAATTCGGTCCGGTGAGGATCTCGATGGCGCCCACCGGCACATCCTGCGCGGCGGCTGACGTGACGAGCGGAGGCAGAGCGGAGGCGGCGGCGAACAGGGCGGCGCCGAGGATGGCGCGCGGAAAATGTCTCATGCGTTTCGCTCCCGAGGGGCTGGTTTCTGGCCGCCAAGGTGGCGCGCCGGGCGGTTCGGGTCAAGAAAGCGGCGGCGCGGCCTTGCCGACTCCCGCCCGGCGATGCTTTGTCGGGGCATGACCCAGCCTCTTCGTGTTGCCACCTGGAACATCAACTCGCTGCGCCTGCGCCAGGGGCTGCTTGGCCAGGTGGTGGAGAAACTCAAGCCGGACGTGATCTGCCTGCAGGAGACCAAGGTGCCGGACGAGCTGTTCCCGCACGAGATCGCGGGCAATATCGGCTATCCGCACGTCGCCTATCGCGGCATGAAATCCTATAACGGCGTGGCGATCTTCTCGAAGCTGCCGCTCACCGTGCTGGATGGGCCGGATTGGTGCGCGAAGGGCGATTGCCGGCATCTGGCGGTGCGGCTCGCCCATCCCGGCGGGGCGGTGACGCTGCATGATTTCTACGTGCCGGCGGGCGGCGATGTGCCGGACCGCGATGCGAACCCGAAATTCGGCCACAAGCTCGATTTCGTCGCCGAAGCGCGCGCGCATTTCGCGAAGCTCAAGATGCAGCGGACGATCCTGGTGGGCGATCTGAACATCGCCCCGCTCGAACATGATGTGTGGAGCCACAAGCAGCTTCTCGATGTCGTCAGCCACACGCCGGTGGAGACCCAGGCGCTGCTCGCCTGGCAGACACAGGGCTTTGTGGATGCGCTGCGGCATTTCGTGCCGGAGGACGAGAAGCTCTACACCTGGTGGAGCTATCGCAATCGGGATTGGCGCGCGAGCAATCGCGGCAGGCGGCTGGACCATGTGTGGGTCAGCAAGGATCTGGCTGGCGCGCTGGTCTCGTTTCAGGTGCTGGATGAGGCAAGGGACTGGGTTCAAACCAGCGACCACGCCCCGGTGTTGGTGGAATTGTCCCTCTAGGCATCCAAAGGTTCGTGCGTCCTTTGGTCAAACAGGAAGGCGCCTACCTGGCTTTCCAGAACAAGCCGATGGTCAACGCCGTTCCAAGCGCGATGATGGCGATACGCAACAGCTTCTCGTTGACGCGCTTGAGCATCAACGCCCCCAGCTGTCCGCCCACAATCGCGCCGGCGCCCAGGATGGCCGCATCGAGCCAGGCGACGTAGGGCGAGAAGGCGAAGATGGCGAAGGCGGCGATGTTGATCACCGCCGCCAGCACGTTCTTCGTCGCGCCGGCGTGGCGGGTGTCCAGGCCGGACATGGTGAGCGCCGCGATCATCAGGATGCCGATGCCGCCGCCGAAATAGCCGCCATAGATGGCGATCAGGAACTGGATGATGCCGCCGGGGAGCGCGCCCAGCTCGCGGCCCATCTTCGGCGGTCCGCGGAAGCTGCCCCAGGCGAACACCAGCGTGGCGAACAGCACCAGAAAGGGCACCAGCATGGCGAACACGCTCTCCGGCGTGGCGAGCAACAGCACCGCGCCGGCCACGCCGCCCACCAGAGAGATCGCCGCGAGCGCGCGCGCCGACAGGCCGGCGGTGCCCGAGATCAGCCCGCGCACCGCCCAGCCGGTGGTCACCTGGCCGGGGAACAGCGCCACCGCGGAGGTGATGTTGGCGGCACGCGCATCGAGCCCGGCCAGCAGCAGCACCGGGAAGGTGAGGAAGGTGCCGCCGCCGGCCAGCGCGTTCTGGATGCCGGCCCAGACGCCGACCCCCGCGAGCAGGGCGGTGATGAAGATGGAATGCATCGTGGTCTCTTTCAGCCGGCTTCGGCGAACACCACGCGGCGGCGGGCCACCGCCTCGGTGGGCAGCCCGGCAAGCACATCCTTGCGGGCCTCGGTGATGGTCAGCCCGCCGAAATCGGTGAGCATCGCGCGGCCGACCTGGTCCCAGGTCCGCGCCCCGCGCAGCAACGGCCGCCAGCGCACCGGCGGCACGAACAGAGCGACGTCGCGCCGCGCGACGGTGAACAGCGAGGCGTTCAGCAGCCGGGTGACCTGCCCCTGCGAATAAGGCTGGCCATGGCCAAAGGGGGTGGCCTCCATATGCGCCCACATGCCCATGCGGTTGGGCGTGACCACCAGCAGCCTTCCATCGTCGGCAAGCACGCGCCAGAGCTCGCGCAGCAGGCGGCGGGCATTCTCGGCATGCTCCAGCCCGTGCACCAGAACGACATTGTCGAAGCTGAGATCGGGGAACGGCAGCGCATCCTCCTCCGCGGTGCAGCTCAGCCCGGCCGCGCCGCGTGGCCAGGCGGCGGCACCGAGTTGGGCGGGCACCACGTTGATGCAGCGGCCGGCGCGCTCACGCCACAGGTTGAGATAGGGAGCGGCATAGCCGAAGCCCATCACCGCCCGGCCTGACAGGTCGGGCCAGAGCAGCCCCAGCCGGTCGCGCAGGAGCCACATCGCGGTGGCGCCACGCGCGCCGCGATAGAACTCGGCGATGTCGGACACGTCGGCGGAACTCATGAGCGCTCCTTAGCACATCTCCCGTTCAGGTCTCCCGCAGCTGAGCCGATCCTGGTAGATCACCCCATCCATCCCGCGCAGGAGCCGATGATGCCGCTCAAGATCACCGCCATTCCGATGTTCTCCGACAATTACGCCTGGCGGATCGAGGATGTCGCCACCGGCCAGGTGGGCGTGGTGGACCCTGCCGACGACACGGCGGTGATCGCCGCACTCGATGCCGCCGGCGGCCGGCTCGATCTGATCCTGCTCACCCACCATCATGCCGACCATATCGCCGGGGCTGACGCGGTGCGGGCCCATTACGGCGCGCAGATCGTGGGGGCCGGCAACGACGCCGCGCGGCTGCCGCGGCTGGATCAGCCGGTGGCCGAGGGCGACAGCGTGACACTCGGCTCGGCGCGCGCGGAGGTGATCGAATGCCCCGGCCACACGGTGGGCCACATCGCCTTCTTCTTCCCCTCAGGCCCCGCTTTGTTCTGCGGTGACACGCTGTTCAGCCTGGGCTGCGGGCGCCTGCTGGAGGGCACCGCGGCACAGATGTTCGACAGCCTCGCCAAATTCGCCGCCCTGCCGGGCGCCACGCAGGTCTATTGCGGGCACGAATACACCGAGTCGAACGCCAACTTCGCGCTGCACGCCGATCCCACGAACGCCGCGCTGAAAGCCCGCGCCGAGACGGTCAAACAGCTGCGCGCGGCGGGCAAGGCGACGGTGCCGAGCAGGTTGTCGGATGAGCTGTTGGAGAACCCGTTCGCGCGGGCACCCGACGTGGCGGCGCTGGCGTCACTGCGAAGTGCCAAGGATGTTTTCTGAAGGCCAGGGGCAACGCCGCCTGGCCCTTCAAACGACCTCCTTCTCCAACAACCCCATCGCCACCATCGTCTCGGCGATCTGCACCGCGTTCAGCGCCGCGCCCTTGCGCAGATTGTCGGACACGCACCAGAAGCCCAGCCCGTTCGGCACCGTCGGGTCGATGCGCAGCCGGCTGACATACACCGCGTCCTCACCAGCACATTCCGCGGGGGTAATGTAGCCGCCATCCTCGTGATGATCGAGCACGATCACCCCGGCGGCGTCGCGCAGCGCCTGGCGCGCCGCATTCAGGTCGATCGGGCGTGATGTTTCGATGCTGACAGCCTCGGCATGGCCAATGAACACCGGAACACGCACGCAGGTGGCGAACACCTGGATGTCGGGATCGAGGATCTTGCGGGTCTCCACCGC
This sequence comes from uncultured Rhodospirillales bacterium, assembly GCA_903904805.1. Lineage (GTDB taxonomy): Bacteria > Pseudomonadota > Alphaproteobacteria > Acetobacterales > Acetobacteraceae > CAIVDX01. The sequence continues at coordinate 14,067 of CAIVDX010000494.1, read as the reverse complement.
CATCTTCCACTCTTCCTTGGTCGAGCCGTCGTCCATGAAGCGGTCGATGTGCGGGATCACGTTGAAAGCGATCTCCTTGGTGAAGATCTCCGGCTTCACCGCCTCGTTCACGAAGCTGGACTTGGTCTGGTTGAACAGCTCGTCCATGCCTTCCTTGCCCGCGCCGGAGACCGACTGGTAGGTCGACACCACGACCCGCTTGATGCCGAACAGGTCGTGCAGCGGCTTCAACGCCACCACCATCTGAATGGTCGAGCAATTAGGATTGGCGATGATCCGGCGCTTGGCGAACTTGGTCAGGGCCTGCGGGTTCACCTCGGGCACCACCAACGGGATGTCGTATTCCATGCGGAACTGGCTGGTGTTGTCGATCACCACGCAGCCGGCAGCTGCCGCGCGCGGCGCGTACACCGCCGAAACCGACGCGCCAGGGCTGAACAGCCCGATGTCCCACCCGGTGAAATCGAACGTCTCGAGGTTCTTCACGGTGAGCACCTTGTGCTCTCCGAAGCTGATCTGCTGCCCGGCAGAGCGGGGCGAGGCGAGCGCGACGATGTCCGAAATCGGGAAATCGCGCTCCGCAAGGGTTTTCAGCATCTCGCGCCCCACCGCACCGGTGGCACCAACGACCGCGACCCTGTAGCCCATCTCACACAGCTCCTGTTCTGCCCGACCATCTCTATATGGGGGTCAAGTGGGTGGGGTTACCGCCGGCCGGGGCGGCGACGCAAGCGCGCTGGCCGCAACCCGGCTGTTTCCGGTACGCGCACGCCTCTGGCCCGGCGCATTTTCTTCATCTAAATACAGTACGAGGAGTCCACGATGACCGACATGCCCGCCCTTCCCAAGACCGACGCCGAGTGGCGCGAGAAGCTGGACCAGCAGCAATTCGCCGTGCTGCGGCAGCACGCCACCGAGCGCCCGGGCACCAGCCCGCTGAACGACGAGGAGCGGTCAGGCCGCTATCTCTGCGCCGGCTGCGGCCAGGAGTTGTTCGGTGCGGATACCAAATACCACAGTGGCAGCGGCTGGCCCTCCTTCTGGGCCCCGGTCGCGGGCGCCGTGGAAACCACCACCGACCGCAGCCTGTTCATGGTCCGCACCGAGGTCCATTGCGCCCGCTGCGGCGGCCATCTCGGTCACGTGTTCGAGGACGGCCCAAAGCCAACCGGTCTGCGTTACTGCATCAACGGCGTCGCATTGGCGTTTGCGGCGGACGATTGATACGCCGCAGCATGCTGGTGCGGTCTCGTCAGGGCGGATCGAAAGTATTGATTATCGTCCTGAAACGATCCAGGTTAATAGTAAAATCCGAATACATGCCCTTCTCGGGCTCCATCGCCCGACCGTGGATGGAGGCATAGCTGCCTCCTTTGAGCGCGGCAAGGTCCCAGAAGAAATCGTCTCCCATAAACTCCGTCGCGAGCGCGAGCAGTTTAACCCCGTCCGGCGCGAACGCTAAATTGGACAACGCTGCGCCAAGCGTCCCGACAATATGCTTTGCCTCGGAGAACGCCGCGATCTGCCCGGTGAATGAATAGTTCTCGGGCTGGATGACCTTGTACCCGCGGGCGACAAGCACCTCGCAGATCTCAGGCTCGTTGAGCAGGCGTCGATTGCCCCAGCCGTTGCGCGAGACATAGATCCGATGGGCCCCGGCGATATCAGGCTGGCGATACTGGCGCAGTCCGTTGAGAAAGCGCACCACCTCGGGCGACTTCACCCAGGGTTGGATCGTCATCGGGCTGGCGTAGATTACCTCGGCTGCCCGCCAGCTGGAATTCTCCAATCTGACAATACGATCGGGCGGAATTCCCAACAGACCCAGGGAGTCTGTGTAAACCTGGCGCATCGCCTCCGACGCGTTGTCGGTCACGATGAAGCGGCAACGCTCCAGGCGATGGAGGCGCGCGACGTTGGCGACACGCGGCAGCGATTCGACAATCCAATGGCCATAATTGGCGTCCCATGTCTGCTTCAACAGCACATAGGGACCCTGCGCGTCGGGCAACATCGGGATATTGCCCGGATCGCGACAGGCATCTGCATAAGCTTCGCCAACCTCGGAGTGGAACTGGGCCTCCCCTTCGATATTGATCAGGCTTTCGGCGATCACGCGGCGTTGCTCGTCAAGCAGAACACCGCCTTTGAGAATCGTGGCATTGCGCACCCGCCCGACCAGACCGGCGGGAGCAACTGCCTGCCCCTTGTCAATCTGCCACTGCACCGAATTGACAATCGATGTCGGGGCGTCGAACAGGAAGGGCACTCGGCGGGTGTACGCTTGGCTGGGCACCAACTCGACAGACTCGAACATCCCGTCGGCGATGGAAACGGTCACAGGCTCTGGCATCGTGGTCTTTCAAGCTCCCGGAACCGAAACTCGATATCGCTCATGACCGTCGGGCCAAAATTGCGAAATCACCGACCTTTTATAGATGCAATCGCGCGCTAGACCAAGCGAGCCCTCATGAGCCAAACGTCCCGACTGGCTCACTGTGCGAGAGCTATCGACGCCAGCTGGCGCTGGAATTGCCCTCATGTCCTCGCTGGGGACTGCGAAGTGAGGCTTGGGCGGCTCAACCGAACCTCTGGCCGAGATCCCGCAATGACACAAATGCTCAATTCCCAGCCTTGCGGCAGATGTCCGCATCAGGGATCCCGTCCGCCCCTTGCTTCAAAATGAACGCCTCATGCTCGTGCGAAAACCGCGATGGCTTCATTGGCGTCCACTCCTCCAAGCCAAGGAAACGGATACTGACACTTCCCTTAAAACCGCTCCCGTTTCATGAGAGCAAATCACAGGCTCCTCTGCTGAACCATGGCCTTTCCGGTCATCTACGACGGAGGTCGATCTGCAGTCCGCACAATGGGGATCCGGACGGGCCTCGGCAATCCTCCCCACTCGAAACGCGGACAATCTCCGGACTACCTGCGAATCGACCAAGGACCTGGAGACTATATCTTTCGCTAGCTTCTGGCCGCAGTCGAATGGAGACACCACTGATCTCAATCGCCGCAGCCCTTGTTCCCGCAAACTCGCCGTCGTTTGTCCATGCGGTCCAGGCGTCATTCGGCAGCAACACCCGATATTGGAGAAGATGATCTGCGGTCTCTAGGGTCACGCCTTGGAAGGTCTCGCTGTCAGTTCCGGTATGCACAAAGCTTTCCGTGCCGAATACGTCTCCGATATTGCTGAGGTGCGCAAGCACGCAAACCTTATCCGTCTGCGCTTCAATGAGTTGTCTCACCAGCGGCGTTCCACCTGCGAGAGGATATTCCGGCACACGATATTGCTTTTTAATCAAGCAAGCATGTCGATAGAACGTCATAAATTGGATCGACCGACCATAAGTTCTCAGAAACGCATCCTCGGTTGCAGCTATGTCGATCAACTCATCGCCGACACGCAGGTCCATCCATTTCTTTAAATACTCAACGCAGCTTTCGCTCGCTACGCCCCGATAATGCTCCTCATGTGCGCCATAATTAGTCTGGAGATCTTCTACGATGTAGATCCCATTCTCCTTCACGAAAGGAAATAAAACCCTTAACGAGGTGATCTGATGCTCCCAGAAATGCGATCCATCTTCAATGACGATGTCGAATGGCCCATGCTTGATCGCCATGCGGGTGAGTTGCTCCACGTTGGACTGATCTAATATCTCGACCGAAACGCGATCCCGCTCAAATCGTTTTGTTGCAGGTGTGATATCTGCACCGACAATCTCAGCGTTCGGGAAATAGTCAAACCATGTACCCAACGAAGCACCCCCGAAAATGCCAACCTCAAGAATCTTGAGCTTTTCGTTCCTCAGCGGTGAGAAAAAGATTTCGTAAAAGCTGAGATAATCGTGATGTGACGACGCCTTGTCCGTTTTATTCTTTAGTCCAATCGAATCCAACGATTGCGGCCCTAGCAACTAACATCCCCTCACGTTTCAAACCCGCCAGCAACTTACCATTAACGGAATCCACGGCCTAGCGAAAATGCCCGCGTGCCCAGTAATCAAGCATCGCAGCCTTTTATCAATCGGGAAGATAGCCACTGATCGATTGACGTTCAGGATCGATCGCGTTGGGCGAACTACCCCACCAACAGCGGCCGCAACTCTGCGGCAATCGCGCGCATCGCCGGCAGGTATTCAGCGATCATCCGCTCGGCCGGCGTCCGGCTCGCCTGGGTGGAGGTATTGAGCGCCGCCACCACCCGCCCCGCCGCATTGCGCAGCGGTACCGCGAGCGACAGCAGGTCCACTTCCATCTCCTGATCCACCAGGCAGTAGCCTTGCCGGCGAACCTCGAGCAAACGGTCACGCAGCAATTTGCGGTCGGTGACCGTGCGCGGGGTCAGCGCGGTGAACTCCTGTTCGGCGATCCACGCATCGCGCTCGCAGTCGCGCAACTCGGCCAGCAACACACGGCCCATCGACGTACACCAGGCCGGCAGATGCGTCCCGACATCGCGATGCAGGCTCGCCAGCCGCTTGCGCGAGGACCGCGCGACATAGATCACGTCCGCGCCATGCAGGATCGACAGCGAACAGGATTCGGCCAGCGCATCGGACAGCCGCTCCAAAAACGGCTGCGCGACCCGCGGCAGGGATGACGACGTCAGATAAGCCTGCGCCAGCGTCAGCACCCCTGGCGAGGCGCGGAAAAACCGCCCGTCTGACTCGACATAGCCGAGAGACTGCAATGTCAGCAGGCACCGCCGCACCGTCGCGCGCGGCAGCTTCACAACACGCGCCACATCGGCCAGCGTCATGCGCTCGCTTTGATCGGTGAACGCGCGCAGCACCAGCAACCCCCGCGCCAGGGTCGGCAGAAAATCCCGCTCCGCGCGCCGACCGCCGACCGGCGGCTTCTCGATGAGATCGACGCCGCTCACACCCGTAGCGCCGTCAACATGTCCTCGACATAGTCAGGCCCGGTGGCGCGCACCAGCATGCTGGCGTAGGGCCGCAGATGCCCAAGACGATCAGGAAGCTCGTCGGCCCGCTCTGGCGTGTCGAGAACAAACACGATCACCGGCAGGCGCCTGAGCCGGCAGGCCTCGGCGATCACCGAGGCCGCCGGCGCATCCTCGCCTTCGGTGGAGATCATCACCACCAGGTCGGTCGCATCCAGCGCCTCGATCAGCGCCCGCGCCGCGGCGATGGGGTCGTCCACGGCGGTGAGCGGCAATGCCACGCGGCTGGGCTTGCCGCGCACCAGATGCGCCACGAACGCCTCGGATGCACGATCGAGCGCCACCAGCCGCGCGCTGCGCGGCCGGTTGTTCGCATACGGCACGCGAAACGCAGCTTCGCGTGCCGTCGTCATCTTTGCTGATTCGGTCTGCATCAAACCGACGTCTGCCGCACCCCCGGCTTGGCCATCAGAGCCTCCTTGGCCGCCTGGGTGTAGGGCTGCTCCGGCGCCAGAACGAGCGCGGCGGAGCGCACCTTCTGATGTTCGGGATCGACACCCGGCGGCACCGTGCCCTTCTCGGCATGCGCCTTGGCCGCACGCAGCAGACGGTTGCGCGCCATGATGATGCCGTTGTCGGTGCCGACCAGATTTTCCTTGGTACGATCAACAATCGGGCCCATCGACTCCTGCAGCGAGGCATCCTGCATCGCGATGCCCTCGACACCGCTATAGGTGATGCCAGCCTTCTGCGCCGCGCGATCGATCAGATAGTCATTGTCCTTGTTCGCCGCGGGACGGAATGTGCCGGGAACGTAGGCCACATGAATGCCCTTGCCCTCGATCATCGCCGCCCGCTCATAGTCCGTCAGCGCGCGGGTGGGGTGATAGTCGTAGCTCCAGGCCCAGCAGGTCTCGTCGTCGATCGGGATCCAGAAATGGCCATGCAGCGGATGATCGGCCCGCGGCGGCACCATGGTGAAGCAGGGCATCACCCACGGCGTGATGCGCCAATAGTAATTGCCCTCCTCGGCGTTGCGACGCACACCGATCCAGAGCCCACCGGCGGATTCCGCGACCTCGAACACCGGCGCCTTGTCGCGGCGGTTATACTCGTTGCCTTTTGCACCCTTGAACAGCGGATCGGATTCCAGATTGCCCCCATGCAGAAACGACACATGGGAGCTGTCGATGCCGCCTTCCATCGCCTGCAGCCAGTTGCATTCCTGCAGCCGCTTGGACGTGAAACTCTGCTCGGCGGGCACGGTTGCAAATTCCCACGCGGGCGGCGGCGGCTCCTGGTCCGGCGGGCCCATATAGGTCCACAGCACATCACCCACCTTGATCAACTTGTAGCCGGTGAGCTTGATCTTCTTGCAGTAGCCATTTTCGGCGGGCTCGGAGGGAACCTCGGTGCACTGGCCGGTCACGTCATATTTCCAGCCATGATAGGGGCAGCGGATGCCGCCTTCCTCCACACGGCCAAACCACAGCGACACGCCGCGATGCGCGCAGAACTCGTCGATCAGGCCGTAATTGCCCTCGCTGTCACGCACCGCGAGCAGGCGCTCGCCCAGCAGCTTCAATCGAACCGGCGGGCAATCATTCTCCGGCAGTTCGGAGGCGAGCATGGCCGGCAGCCAGTAGGAACGAAAGAAGTTCCCCATCACCGTGCCCGGCCCGGTCTGGGTCAGCAGGTCGTTCTGTTCCTTGCGCAGCATGGCGAGAACTCCTTGAGTTAGGTGGCGCGTGCCGCCTTGGCGGCCTTGAGTAGATCCGCAAGTTTGACGGCCGGATCAGCGAGTTGAGCGGGCTGAGGCGTCGCCCGCACCGCGATCAGTTCCTTGGCGAAGCGCAGATCGCGCGGTGCATCAAGCCCGATGGCACCCACCATCACGCCATCGCGCAGAAAAAAGCGCAGGGCCTGGCCCTCGCCGAGCGTGCCCCGCGCGATGACCGTCAGGCTGTCATCCGCAAGGCCGGCGATCTGCAGATTATGGCCGAACTGATCCGACCAGAACCACGGCACCTCGGCATAGTCCTTGGTTTCGCCAAGAATGTTTTTCGCCACCGCGATCGCCTGGTTCTGCGCGTTCTGCCAGCTTTCCAGCCGAAGGCTCACGCCCAGGATCGGGTTGGGATGCTGCGTGCAGTCGCCGCACGACCAGATGGCGGGGTCCGAGGTGCGCCCGTGAAGATCAACCACAATACCGTTCTTGGTGGTGATGCCGGCGGTTTCGGCGAGCTCGACATTCGGGATCACGCCGATGCCGACGACGATCGCATCGGCCGGAAATGTGTCTGTCTCGGTGTGAACCACCGCACCTGACGGCGTGGTCTCGATGCGCGTTGTCACCGCACCTGTGAACACCCGCACGCCCTGGCGGCGATGCTCGGCATCGAACCAGGCGGCGAGCTCGGCCGACACGCCTCGTGCGAGCACGCGCGGCGCCATCTCCAGCACCACCACATCCGCACCGCGCGCCCGCGCGGCGGCAGCGGATTCCAGGCCGATGAAGCCGGCGCCGATCACCACCACATGTTTGCCGGCTGCCAGCGCCGGCAACAATTTTGCCGTATCCTCGATGGTGCGCACCACCTGCACCGCCGCATGCTCCGCCCCCGGAATGGTCAGATGGCGCGGCCGCGCGCCAGTCGCCAGCACCAGCGCGCCGTAGGCAATCTCGCTGCCGTCATCAAGAACAACCAGCTTCCTGTCGCGATCGATCCGCTCCGCCCGACGGCCGAGATGGCGCTCGATCCTGGTCTCGTCATACCACGCCGCCGGACGCACCCAGGCGATCTTGTCCGCGCCGTCAGCCGCCAGCATCTCTTTCGACAGAGGCGGGCGCTCATAAGGCAGATGCGCCTCGTCGCCGATCAGGCTGATGCGCCCCGCGAACCCACCCTGTCGCAGCGCTTCGACGCAGCGCCCGCCAGCCTGGCCCGCGCCAATCACAACAACCGAATCGGGCACGCTCATTCCGCGGCCTGCGCCAATGCCGGCGCGCCGGCCAGCCGCCGCACCGCCTCGATCACCGCTTCAGGACTTGCCTTGTTCTGGCCAGCGATATCCAAAGCCGACCCATGCGCCACCGAGGAAAACAGGATCGGCGTGCCGATCGTCAGCCCCGCGGTGCGATTGGTCGCCAGCAGCTTCGCCGCCAGATGGCCCTGATCGTGGATCATCACGATGAAGGCGTCATAGCCCGATTTGTGGAACATCGTGTCCGCACCAAACGGGCCCTCGATCACCGCACCGGTGGTCGCGCGCGCTGCCTCCATCGCGGGTTCGATGATCTCAGCCTCGTCGTTGCCGAACAGCCCGTGCTCCGAGGCATGCGGATTGAGCCCGCCCACGGCGATGCGCGGATGGGAGATGCCAAAATGCCGCAACACCTTCGCGGTGGCTTCCAACACGTCCTGCACGCGCTCCCTCGTGATGAGGTCAAGCGCCTTGCGAACGGAGACATGCAGCGTGACATGCACGATGCGCTTCTCGTCGAAGCACAGCATCAGATAGGCGTCGTCCACCGGCGTGCCCGTGCAGCGCGCGACGAAGGTGGGGTAGCCATCGAACTCGATGCCGGCGAGCTGGATCGCCTTCTCGGTCTGCGGTGCGGCAACCACGGCGGCCACGTCACCGCGCATCGCCGCGGCGATCGCGGCCGCGGCCGATTGCGTGGCCACACGACCATGCAGCCCGGAGATTTCGCCGAGCCTCAACTCCTCATTGCCGAACAGATCGTGATGCCACAGGGCAACAACATTGTCCGGCAGAGCCAGCGCCTCGGCCGGGCTCGAGACATTGCGCACCTCGACATCGATGCCGCACGCCTTGGCATGCGCATCGATTGCCCGCCGATCACCCACCAGCAACGGCCGGCAGGCCGCGCGCGTCCGCGCATCGGCGGCGGCCTTCAATGCGATCTCCGGCCCGATGCCGGCAGGGTCTCCAAGCGCGATGGCGACAATTTTCTGAACCATGCTTCCCCCCAAATTCCTCGATCAGCCGCCGCGCTTTTCATCCGGATCGATGCACACCTGGCCATCGACCACAATCGGCGTCCAGATCCGCAACGGCGTGTCGCAGGGTGCCGATGTCGGCAATCCCGTGATGAAATCGAACTTGCCCTGATGGAACGGGCACTCCACCTCGCACCCCTCCACATAGCCCTCGGCAAGCGAGCCAGGTCCATGCGTGCACAGATCGGCGGTGACGTAGAAACTGCCCTCGTGGCTGAACACCGCGTAGTCGATCCCCGGCCCGTTCACCTGCACAGGCGTGTCGTCATCCACATCGCCAACCGCGCAGAGAACCAGAAGGGTGCGGCCGTCATGTGTGATGCTCTCGGGCATGGCTCGATCCATGGTTTGTGCGGAATGCGCACTTAGTGTCGCGTTTGCGCACAAGTGCCCAAGCCCGCCTCTGGTGTCAAGCCGGATAACTTGGCAAAGGATTGTGCAGAGGAAAGACATCAGCCCACGCGACACGCGCCCAAAATACGCACGCCGAGAAAGAGCCCGCATGACCACCGGCCTGATCACCCATCCCGCCTGCCTCGGCCATGATCCCGGCGAGGGCCATCCGGAATGTCCGGACCGGCTGCGGGCCATCCGCCACGCGCTGGAGGAAGAGCGCTTCTTCCTGCTCGACCGCACCCGCGCACCGGCCGCCACGCGCGAGCAACTCTGCCGCGTTCACACCCAAGCCCATGTCGAGGCGATCCTGGCGATCCGCCCGAACGATGACGAGCTGCGCTATCTCGATGGCGACACCGCCATGAGCACCGGCAGCGCCGAGGCCGCCCTGCGCGCCGCCGGCGGGGCCGTGGCCGCGGTGGAGGCGGTGCTGTCAGGCGACTGGCGCAACGCCTTCGTCGCCGTCCGCCCGCCCGGCCACCATGCCGAACCCGCCAGCGCGGGCGGCTTCTGCCTGTTCAACAACGCCGCCGTGGGCGCCGCCCATGCCCGCGCGCTCGGATTGGGGCGGGTGGCGATCGTCGATTTCGACGTCCATCACGGCAACGGCACGCAGGATATTTTCGCCAACGACCCCGCGGTGTTCTACGGCTCCTCCCACCAGGCCGGCGCCTATCCCGGCACCGGGTTCGCGACCGAGCGCGGCGTCGGCAACATCGTCAACGTCCCGCTGCCCGCCGGCTCCGACGGAGAGCGTTTTCGCGCCGCCTGGAGCAACATCATCCTCCCCGCGCTCGACGCCTTCGCCCCGGAACTGTTGATCATTTCTGCCGGCTTCGACGCCCACCGCGCCGACCCGCTGGCCCAGCTGCGCCTGGGAACGGAGGATTTCGGCTGGATCACACGGGAGCTGATTTCTGTGGCCAACCGTCGCTGTGGCGGGCGGATCGTATCGGTTCTTGAGGGCGGGTACGATCTGTCGGCCTTGGCCGCATCTGCCGCGGTGCATGTTGCCGCCCTGATGGACGGCTAGACCTCCTCGGCCACCCGGTCCAGCCGCCGCAGCCCGGGAAACAGCCCAATCCATGCAAGGCACACCACCAGCGTCCCCGCGCCGCCCAGCAGCACCGAGCCCACCGCGCCCATGAGTGCGGCCGTCACGCCCGATTCGAACTCGCCGATCTGCGCCGACGTCCCAACGAACAGCGCATTCACGGCGGCCACCCGCCCCAGCATGTGCTCCGGCGTGCGCGTCTGCACCAGCGAGCTGCGGATGAACACCGAGATCGAATCCGCCGCCCCCGAGCAGGCCAGCGCCAGCATCGACAGCCACATGCTCGATGACAGCCCGAACAACACCATGCACAGGCCGTAGATGAACACCGCCGAAAACATCAGCCGGCCCAGCCGGCGCGTCGGCGGCGCGCGCGTCAGCACCATCGTCGTGCACAGCGCGCCGATCGCCGGGGCCGCGCGCAGCACGCCCATCCCGGCGGCCCCCACATGCAGAATGTCACGCGCGAAGATCGGCAGCAGTGCGGTCGCACCGCCGAACAGCACTGCCACCATGTCCAGCGAAATGCTGCCAAAGATCGGCTTCTGCTTCCAGATGAACGCCAGGCCGGAAAACACCCCGGCCAGTCCCGCCGGCGGGCGGCGCGGCGGCGGCCGCTTCAGCACCAGCCCGTGCGCCAGATAGCCGGCCAGCACGAAAAAGCAGCCTGCCACCCAATAGGGCACCGATACTCCCAGCGCATACAGAAGCCCGCCGATCGCCGGCCCGCAGATCGCCGCGGTCTGGTTCGCCGATGAAGCAAACGCGATCGCCCGCGGCATCCAATGCGCGCTCACCGTCGCCGGCAGCAGCGCCTGCATCGTCGGCAGCTCGAACGCCCGCGTGCCGCCCGACACCGCCAGGATCAGCAGGATCAGATTCCGATCCAGCCAGCCGCCCAGCGTGCCCACGGCGAGCAGGAAGGCGCACAGCCCCTCGATACACAGACAGGCCGCGCCAACGATTTTCCGATCGAACCGGTCCGCCACATGCCCCGCCGGCAACGCGCACAGCAGCATCGGCAGGAACTGCGCGAGCCCCACCAGCCCGAGATCCAGCGCGCTCCCTGTCATCGCATAGACCTGCCACCCCACCGCCACGGCCTGCATCTGAAAGGCAGCCATCGACAGACCGCGCGAGCCCATATGGCGCGGCAAGGCCGGGTTGTGACGCAGTGGCGCGAGCCACTCCGCGGGCAGAGCGGCATCAGTCACGGGAGATGCGCAGGCCTCACGCAGCCCGCCGCAGCGGCTCCTGCCATTGCGCGGCGCGTGCGGCGAAGCGCCGCTGCCGGTGCTGCACCAGTTGCCAGAACAGCCGCGCCGTCACCTCCGACAGCCGCCCGCGCGGCGGCAAGCCAACCGCCTTGAAGATCATGCCCACGCCATGCGCCAGGTGGCGATAGCGATAGAATGCCATCGCGTGGCCCATATAGCCGGCGATGCAGCGATCATGGTCGTAGGGCAGCTCCGGGGACTCGTTGCCGCAATGATAAGCGAACGCCAGCTCGTCATCCTCGCTCTCGCCAACCCGCCCGGCGGCAATCACCAGCCGACGCGCCAGATTGATGTTCTCGCGGCCCAAATAACGTTTCATATGGTCGTAGAACAGCTTGAAATGGCGAAACTCATCGGCGGCGATCTGCTTGCAGATGCCGGCCAGCACCGGCTCCGCCGTCGATTCCGCGAGTGCCGTGTAATAGGTGGAGGTGCCCGTCTCCACCATGCAGCGCGCGATCAGCTCGCCGCTGCGCGATCCGCGGATCGAGGCCGTCGCGCCCACCTGCACCTTGTAGCCGGCGCGATAGCGCTCGAAGCAGCCCTCATAATCCCATGTCGGGTCGGCCAGCATCGCCCAGCGACCGAGCGCGTCGCCATGCTGCACCTCCTCCACCGCCCAGCGGGCGGCGGCAGCCTGGAAATCCGGATCGTCAGCGAACACACCATCCAGATAGGCGCCGTAATCGATCCCGTTGCGCTCCACCATCGCGGCGGCCTTCACCAGCGGCACCACCTCCGGGTCGACCTTCGACGGATCAAACCGATCCCAGGGCACATCCTCTAATCGCCAGTGTTTCATGACCTCTCGCCCAACGGCTCATGCCCGACAGTCCTTGCCAGAGCACCGCACCGCACAAAAGTTTAGCGCCACGACGCGCAATCGCCAATCGCGTCACATCACCAAGAAGGGGAAGGCCCACCGCCGGTTCAACCCCATATCGTTCCGCGCCACGGGAATGACACACGCCTCGCAACACATTGATCCAACGCAATGCAAGCCGGCTCGGACACGCACAGCCTGCCCCGCCCTTTCCCGCACGAGGCCCCAGTGTGAGCGACACCACCGAACGACCGGCCACGACCACCAGCCCCTACCAGCGCATCGGCGGCGAGGCCGGCCTCCACCGCCTGGTCGACGCGTTCTATCGCATCATGGACACCGATCTCCGCGCCGCGGAGATCCGCGCCATGCACGGACCCGACCTGAACCGGGTGAATCAGGGCGTGTTCGAGTGGCTGAGCGGCTGGCTCGGCGGCCCGCCGATCTACATCGCCCGCAAGGGAACGCCCTGCCTCACCTCGCCGCACCGCGCCTACGCCATCGGCGAGACCGCGCGAGACCAATGGATGCTCTGCATGCGCCAGGCATTGGCCGAGGTGGAGATGGACCCGACCCTGCGTGCGCCGCTCGAGCAGGCGTTCGAACGCCTCGCCGGAATGGTGCAGAACCGACGCTGAGGCCTTTGACCGTTTTACCGGGGCGTCAGGCCGCCTGGGCGGCATCCAGCATGGCGCGAGCGGCCTGCAGCTTGTCGAGTGCGATGTCGATGGCAGCAATGTCCATCTTGTCGGCAGCGGTCCAGGCGGCTTCGGCGGCGGCCACACGGGCCTCGGCGGCCGCACGGGAGAGCTCAGCCACCGGCACCGCCTCATCGGCGAGCACGGTGCACCGCTCACCGGTGATCTCGGCGAAGCCACCCGCCACGAACAGACGCGAGCTGATGGTCTTGCCGTCGGCATAGATGTCGATCACGCCGCCACGCAGCGTGGCGATCATCGGCGAATGCCCCGGCAACACACCAAGATTGCCCTCGGTGGCCGGCACCACAACCATGCCCACATCCGCCGCCATCAGCAGCTTCTCCGGACTAACGATCTCAAGTGCGACGGCCATGACCTAGACTCCAAACAGTCAAAAGTTTTTTGCTTCTTTTTTCAAAAAAGAAGTTGCTTAACCCTTGAGCGTCTCGGCTTTCTTCACGGCCTCGTCGATCGTCCCAACCATGTAGAACGCCGCTTCCGGCAGATGATCGTAATCGCCGGCAACGATGCCCTTGAACGACCGGATCGTCTCGGCAACCGGCACGAACACGCCCGGGCTGCCGGTGAACACTTCCGCGACATGGAAGGGCTGGCTGAGGAAGCGCTGAATTTTGCGTGCGCGCGCCACCACCAGCTTGTCCTCTTCCGACAGCTCATCCATGCCGAGAATGGCGATGATGTCCTGCAGCGACTTGTAGGTCTGCAGGATGCGCTGCACGTCACGGGCGACCTGGTAATGCTCCTCACCCACGATCCGCGGGTCGAGCGAGCGGGAGGTGGAATCCAGCGGATCCACCGCCGGGTAGATGCCCAGCTCCGCGATCTGGCGCGACAAAACGGTGGTGGCATCCAAGTGCG
>CAIVDX010000493.1 GCA_903904805.1 uncultured Rhodospirillales bacterium | reverse complement strand
GCGGCGTCTGGATGGCGGCGGCGGCGAGCAGATCCGCCACGTTGCGCCGCGCTGTCTCGGCGGTCTGTCGCGCCTGGACGACCGACGTGAAGGCGCCGACCTGCACCGCCCATCCACCCTGTGTGGTGCCGAAGGGAGCCGACGGGGTGATCATCGGCGTCGCCGGCGCGGCGTCGAGGGCGGAGTAGTGCACGGGGGCCTGCGCCGGTGCCTGGGCGACCTGGATCGGCTCGGCGGGGGGCTGCACCGGCCGACATGGATGGGCCGGATCCCAGGCAAGATCGGCGTCACAGGCCGGCAATGGGCCGCGCGGTGCCGGCCGGGGTGATGCGGCGGCGTATCGGGTGGGTCCGCGTGTCGGCGGGTCTGCACGGGCAAACACGGCGAGCGGGCCGGTCATCGGTGCGGTGTCGGCGATCTGCGGGGCGATGACCGAGACATAGTTGATCGTCTCGTTCGGCAGGCTGCCACGGCGATAAAGATAGGACTCCATCCGTCGCGGACCGGCATTGTAGGCGGCCAGGAAGCCGGGTGCGCCGAAGCGTTCATACATCTGCCGCATGTAGCCGGTGCCGGCCATGATGTTGTCATGCGGGTCCTTCGGATCGCGCCCGAGACCATATTGGGTGCGCAGTTCGTCATAGGTGGCGGGCATCAGCTGCATCAGCCCGATCGCGCCGGCCTTGCTGACGGCGTCTGGCCGTCCCGCGCTTTCCTGCAACATCACCGCCCGGACCCATTTCTCCGGCACATTGTGGCGATGGGAGGCCTCGGAGATGTAGGGCCCCCAAGGATCATCGGCGCTGCCGGGTGGGCGCGAGCCATGACCTGCGCATCCGGCAAGGGCGAGCGTGACCAGCAGCGGAACGAGAGCGCGCATGCCCGCTTGATGGCGCAGCCGCCCGTGACCTTGCAATCTTTCCGAGCCGTCGATCCGCGATCAGACCGCGCTCAGTTCGCCAGCGGATCCGGGCGCAGCTGGAAATGCATGGCCAGAGGGGTGGTGCCTTTGCCGCCTTCCTTCAACCATGGTGTACGGTCGCCATTGGTCGTCCACAGGCCCCGCGCGGCCCAGCCGCCGGCTGGATCGTCGATGCGGCCGTCGAGCCCCTTGGCGTAGAAGCCGATCGGGTAGGGCACCCGAAGCACCACCCATTTGCCGTCCACCAGAGCCAGCAGTGCGTCGTTCTCGTTGCCGGTGGACACCGGCACATCCTCGCCCAGGCCGAGGATGTTGTGTTGGTCGACCCAGGTATAATAGCTCGCCTCGGCGGAGTTCTCGCCAATGCCGGCGAAGCCGGGGCCCGGATATTGGACGAAACTCCAGCCCTCCGGGCAGAGAATGCCCGATGGCCCGGGGCCCTGATCCAGCGCGCCCTTGCAGAGCTTCCGGTCGAACCGGCCGAGATGGCCCGAACCGAGCGACGTCCAGACCACACCCTGGCTGTCGATGTCCGCACCGCGGGGCGCGAAGCCGGGGGCGGGCACTTTGTAGAGCTCCACCTTCGCCGTCTGCGGCGGATTGGCGCCTGGATCGAGCCTGAGGATGCCCGCGCCGCCGGCGAAAACGTTCACACTCGCCCAGATCGAGCCGTCGGCCGGGTTGGGCATGATCGCATAGGGCCCGGAACCCTTCACCGCCGGGTCGGGCGTGTGCTGCGCGAGCGCAATCCAGCCCTGGGAGGCGGCGGCGTCGCCGGTTGCCAAATATTTCTTGGTATCGAGCCAGCCGATCACGGCGCCGCCGCCGGAGGTCCATAGCGTGTCGTTGGCATCGTAGCCGAACTGCAGATGCTGGGTTTCAAAACAGGTATCGACATAGGTGAACGTGCCGGTCTTCGGATCGAGCACCCCGAGCTGGCGGCGGCTGCGATCGAGTGGAAAGGCCTTGGCGAACACATTCTCCGAGCCGGCCTTGCACCAGGCGGGGTTATCCTGCGCGCGTCCGGCCGCGGTAAACCAGAGCAGGCCGCGCTCGTTGAACATGGCGTTGTGGGTGTTGAAGCGGTTCGACCAGATTTTGCGGTCGCCCCAATAGGCTGAGGGCGCCACCGGTGCGAGACCGGCGGCGTGGCCCGGCCCGAGCGACTCCGGCATGTCCGGAGCACCCGGCGGCGGAGTGAAGAAGCCGGCTGTGTTCGTCCTGGGGTCGATCATCGGCACAGCGTCGGAGCTGTATTCGCCGGGCCCGTAGATGGGTCCGTAGCCATTCACTGTCGGATTGCGTCGGTCTGTGCTGATCGGATCGTGGATGTAGGTGTGATCGGTGCCCATCCCCCACATGGTGAGCACCAGATTGCGCTCGATCCCCTGCGGGCGCGGCGGCTGGGAAGATGGCAACGCACCGGCGGCGATCGCATCCGTATAGTCGCCGAAATATTTCAGCGGCGCCCCGCCGAGCCGGCCGGCGATCGGGGTGATCATATTCTCGGCCGCCTGGCCGGACTGAATGCGCCGCAGCCAGGCCTCGGCCGCGCTGCCCTCATGGCGGAAGATCGCCGGAATGGTGCGGGTGGCCTCCGAGCCCTGCTGATGGCAGCCGACGCAATCGCGGTTTTTCAGCGTGGTCAGCCAATCCGTCAGCTTCACGCCTTCGGGGATGTCGCCCGTGCCGCCGAACTGGCTTGCCTCGGGGATTTTCAGCATCGAATACCAGTAGATTGCCGGGTAGTAGTGCGCCGCATCGGCGGCGGTGGGGGCGGGGATGGCGCTCATGTCGAGATGCTGGCCGGGGGCAGCCCGCAGCTTCGGAGAGTCGACCAGCCCGTAGCCGCGCACCCAGACGCTGTAATCGGCTTCTGGCAAATGGGGGAGCAGATAGCGGCCCTGGTCGTCGGTCACCACAATTTCGATGAAGCGGGTGGGCAGCTCGGTGGTTTCGGCGATTACCCACACACCGGCTTCCGGCCCCTTCGGCCCGGTGACCACACCGGCAATGTCGTTCGGGCCAATCCTGATCGCGGATTGCGCAAGTGCCGGCCCGGTCAGGCAGGCGGTGGCGAGCACAATGCTGGCGAGGCTGAGTGAGCGCATGCTGATCCCCCGTGTTGCCCTCTGCATGGGGCTTCCAAGGCGAGGCTAGCGAGAAATGCCGCATCCGGCCAGATCGGGGCAGACCATTGAAGATGGCCCTGAAAATGCTTGGCGTTTGGTCAGTCTGCACCATCAGGGAGCGCGGAGATGAGCCATTTGCCCGCCGATGCCGGTCTGCCGATTCTGGACATGCGGCTTCTGCACGGTCCCGCCGAGGCGAAGGCCCGTTTCGGTCGTGCCCTCCGAGAGGCCTGCGTGGGCACAGGCTTTTTCTATATCGCCCATCACGGCGTGCCCGCGGCGCTGATCGGGCGGGTGTTGTCGGAGGCGCAGTCCTGCTTTGCGCTGCCCGAGGCGGAGAAGCTGGCGCTGGATCTGAAGCGCAACCGGCACAATCGAGGCTACGAGGCGATGCGCGCCCAGACGCTGGAGGCCGGCACCCCGCCTGATCTGAAGGAAGGCTATTATCTCGGCCAGGACCTGCCGTTGGATGACCCCCGTGTGCGTGCCGGGGCGTTCAACCATGGCCCGAATGTTTGGCCGCCCGGCCGAGCAGGTTTTCGCGCGGCGATGGAGGAATACAGCGCGGTGATGGTGGAGCTGTCCGTTCTGCTGATGCACGGCCTGGCACTCTCCCTTGACCTGGACTGGGACTATTTCGACCGCTTCTGCACCGATCCGCTCTATATCCTGCGGCTGCTGCACTATCCGCCGCAGCCCGCCAACCCGCAGCCGGGCGAGAAAGGCTGTGGGGCGCACACCGATTGGGGCACGCTCACGCTGCTCTATCAGGACCCGGTCGGTGGCCTGCAGGTGCAGGATGTGGCCGGTCGTTGGCTCGACGCGCCGCCGGTGCCCGGCACCTTCGTGGTCAATATCGGCGATATGGTCGCGCGCTGGACCAACGATCTCTACACCTCGAACATGCATCGGGTGGTGAATCTGTCAGGCCGCGACCGCTACTCGATTCCGTTCTTTTTCGAAGGCCATGCCGACCACTCGATCGCCTGCCTGCCGACCTGTCAGGACGCGGCGAATCCGCCACGCTACGCGCCGGTCAGCGTGACCGAGCATCTGCTTGAGATGTATCGCCGCACCTATGCCTAGGCGCCTGGGTTGACGTTGCCCGCAATGAAGGCACATGCCGTGCATGGCTGGACCAGGGCGCTCTAGGCCACCGCCAGTACGACGACGTAAGGACAGGACATGCTCTCGACCACCATAGAATGGGTCTCGCTGCTGGTGCGCTGGACGCACGTCATCGCCGGCATCTGCTGGATCGGCAGCAGCTTCTATTTCATGGCGCTCGATGCCGGGCTGAAACACCATCCGCGGCTGGATGTGGGGGTGAAGGGCGAATCCTGGCAGGTGCATGGCGGCGGCTTCTATCAGATGCAGAAATTCACCGTCGCGCCGGATTTCATGCCAGACGAACTGGTCTGGTACAAATGGGAGGCCTACAGCACCTTTATCTTCGGCTTCATCCTTTTGGTGCTGACCTACTATCTTAACCCGACGCGGTATCTGATCGATCCCAACGTGATGGATCTGAAGCCGTGGGACGCGGTGGGCATCGGCGCGGCCTCGCTGCTATTCGGCTGGCTCGCCTATGACGCGCTGTGCCGCTCGCCGCTCGCCAACAAGCCGGCCTGGCTTGCGACCGTGGGCTTCGCGCTGCTGATCGCGGTGTTCTATTTCTATTCGCAGGTGTTCAGCGGGCGCGGTGCATTCATCCATGCCGGCGCTTTGGTGGGCACCATTATGGTGGCCAATGTGGCGCTGGTGATCATTCCGAACCAGCACAAGACAGTGGCCGACCTGCTGGCCGGGCGCGAGCCGAACCCGGCATACGGCATCACCGGCAAGAACCGCTCGACGCACAATAATTATGTGACCCTTCCTGTCATTTTCGCGATGATCTCCAACCACTATGCGTTCCTGTATTCTTCGAAATGGAACTGGCTGGTGCTGGGTGCGGTGTTTGTCGGCGGCTTCATGATCCGGCACTGGTTCAACATCAAGCACACCGGAGAGACGCCCGATTGGCGCTGGTGGCCGGCCGGTGCGGTGCCGATCGCACTTGCTGCCGCACTCACCATCTATCTGCAGCCAGCAGCCCCCTCTTCTGGCGGACCGCAGGTGGCATTCGGCGACGTGCAGCACATCATCGGCGAGCGTTGCGTGGTCTGCCATTCCGCCCACCCCAGCTTTCCCGGCATCGCTGAGGCGCCAAAGGGCATCCGCTTCGACACGCCCAAGCTGATCGCCGCGCAGGCGCCGTTGATCTACGCGCAGGCGGTGGTGGGCCGCGCGATGCCGCTGGGCAATGTGACCGGCATCACCGAGGAGGAGAGGCAGGCGCTGGCCAGTTGGTATGGCCAGGGGGCGAGCACGAATTGACGCTTGCCGAGCTGAACCGTCTGTCGGTCGCGTCGTTCGTCGCCGAGCTGGCTGGTATTTTCGAGCATTCACCCTGGGTTCCCGAAGCCGCTGCTGCCGCGCGCCCGTTTGCCGATGTGGCGGGGTTGCATACGGCGATGGTGGATGTGGTGGTGCGGTCCGGCGAGGCCAGGCAGTTGGCGCTGTTGCGGGCGCATCCAATGCTGGCCCGGCGGGCGAAACTCACCGCGGAGTCTGAGTCCGAGCAGGCGGGGCATGGGCTGCAGTCGCTTGATGACGCCGCGGCGGAGGAGATGGAACGGCTCAACCAGGCCTATCTCGAGAAATTCGGCTTCCCCTTCATCATCGCGGTGCGTGGGCAGCGGGATCGCGATGCGATCATGCAGGCGCTGCGGCGGCGGCTGGGCTCCACGCCGCTGGCCGAGCGGCAGGAGGCTTTGGCGCAGGTGGCGATGATCGCGAAATTCAGGCTGGAGGATCGGGTGACATGAGCGGGATCACGGTGCATGCGCTGGACACCGCGCGCGGAGTGCCCGCGGCCGGATTGCCGCTGACCCTCTCGCGGCTATCGCCTGGTGGGGAGCGGCTGGCCACGGTCAGCACGAACTCTGACGGCCGTGTCGACGGGAAGTTGCTTGAGGGCGCCTCGGTCGTTCCGGGTCTTTATGAGGTGGTGTTCGATGTCGGCGCCTGGCGCGCGGCGATGGGTGAGCCAGGCGCAGGCTTCTACGACACGGTGCCAATTCGCTTCCGCATCGATGACGCCACCGCCCATTACCACATCCCCCTGTTGATTTCCCCTTACGGCTACTCGACTTATCGCGGCAGCTGAATGCCCAAAAGCTTTTGGCTTCTTTTTTTCAAAAGAAGATGGCCCTGTCTTGTCTCTACGCGATCATGTCCGTCGCCTTCAGTGGCTGCGTGATCAGCCCGACCTGTGTGGCAATGGAAATCCAATCCTGAATCTCGTCCTCGGCAAAATCACAGCGCGGAGCGATCACGCCGGTGTTGGCGGCGGCGTCGGGCGGCAGGTTCAACCATTTCGCCTCGGTGGCGTAGGCGGCCTTGGGATCGGCGCGCATCTGAGCCAGGGCGTCGTTCAGAAGCGCGCGGAAGGCGGCGATATATTTCGGGTTCTCGGCAGCCCAGTCGCCGCGCACGATGTAGAAGGCGTCGAACGAGTTCTCGCCGCGGGGCTGGAAATACTCGGCCACCTTCTTCGCCAGCCCTTGGGCGATCAGGCGTGACATGAAGGGTTCGGCTGAGAGCACCGCGTCGGCCGAACGGTTGCGCAGGAAGTCGCCGGCATTGGCGAAGCCGGCCTCGAGATAGGTCACCTTTTTCGGGTCCTGGCCGGCATCGAGCATCCATTTCTCGAACATCACGTGGAACGAGCCGTTCACGCCGGGGGTGACGAGCTTCTTGCCGACGAAATCGGCAGGCTTGGAGAGCGTGCTGTCGGGAGCTGCAAGAATGGCGGTGCCGGGGTTGCCACGGATCTGAATCGATGCACCTGAGAGAAGCTTGATGTCGAGCCCGTTCTCACGTGCCAGTGCCACGTTGATGGCGGTCGATGCTCCCACCTGGATCGCTCCGGCCTGGACGGCGGGCAGCAGGGTGGGCGGTGCCTGGGAAAGGCCGAAATCGATCGGCGGCAGGCCATGCTTCGCCCACAAATCGTGGTCGGTGGCGAAGCAGGGTGCCATGTAGAAATGTGCGGCCGGTGAGCGCCAGACCAGCTTGGTCTCGGCGCGGGCGGGGCGGATCAGGCCGGCGGCGGCAGTTGTGGCGAGCAGGGCCCGGCGAGCGATCATGGCGGTTTCCTCCACTTCTTTTCCTCCAGGCTGGCGCGCCTCGAGGAAGGAAGCAAGAGGGCAGGCGGGTCGGCTTACCAGACGAAGCGGATGCCGCCTGTCAGGTTCTGCGCGGTCGTCGCGCCACCCAGATCGGCCTGGTAGGTGGCGTAGAAGCTGATCGCCTGGCTCACCGGCACGTCGAAGCCTGCGCCGAGGCGGGCGACATCGCGGGCGATCGGCGAGGGCGTGGCGCTGAACTGGCCGGCCCCGATGGCGGGGAAGATCGCCGAGGCGCGCGGGGCGACCGTCTCGTTCTCATGCGCCCAGCCAGCCAAACCGCGCAGCGAAAGCGGGCTGCCGCCGACGTTCACCACCGTGCCCAGGCGGACGGCGACCAGGCTCTCCACGCTGGCCAGCGAGCGATTGCCGACGCGTTCGGCATAGACGCCGCCGGTGGTTTCTGCCGCCGCGCCGGCGTTCAGTGTCATCACCGTCAGCCCCACCATTGGCTCGAGCCAGGAATTGCCCCAGGGCGAGCTGCGGTCGAGATGCACGCCGAAATGGATCTGCGCGCCGATGCCGGCCTGGGTGTCCTGCCCGGTGATCGAAGCAGAGGTGAGGGACATCGAGCGGCGGATATTCTCGTTCAAGTTCACATAGGCGAGTTGGCCGTCCGCGAAGGCGATACCGGCTTTCGCGCCGCCATAGATGCTCAGCTGAACGGCAGTGCCGGTATCGGTGCCGCCATTGCCAGAGGTGGTCAGGCTGCTGCCGCCGGCGGCGAAGCCGATCACCGCATCCGGTGAGATCTGCGCGTCAATGCCGGCCAGGGCGCCACCCAGCGAGACCTTGTAGCCAGTGGCGCCATTGGCGTTCACGTCGGTGAACTGGCCCATGCCTGTGGTCCAGATCGTGGTGCCATCCGGCCCCGGCGCGGTCTGGCCGGCGACGGTGCCATTGCGGCGCGCGGTGATCTGATCGGTGACGCTGTTCGAGGCGGCATACCAGCTCTGGCGACCAGCGATCAGCCCGTCCGCATAGATGGTCGGTGCCATCTGTTGCAGTACCGGCGCAATCGCGTTAGCGGAGAGCACATAGAGCGGATCGTAGAACGCCGCCTGGGTGGAGCTCATCGCGATGCCGGCCGCAGGGCGCTGCGCGTCGATGACCTTGCCGGCAGCGCCGGCATTGTTGGTTTCCGACAGTCCTGCCAGAGCGAGGTTGCCATAGGCGCTGGGCGTGACCACCAGGTTCAGGCTGGTCGGCTGATAGATCGCATCGAGGCGGGTACCGGCGGCCAGGCCTGTCGGCTGGGTGAGGCCGGCAAAGCTGCCGAGCACACCGCCGGTCGCCGCGACGACCTGGAACTGCTGGCCGATCGGCGGGGTGTATGTGTTGCTCGCAGAGCCGGTGATGCCGCGCAGCAGCGGCAACAAGGTGCCACCGGCCGTGTAGCTCGCGCCGATGACGATCACGCGGCTGTAATTGCCAGCGCCGGTGCCGGTTCCGGTGCCGTCGATGTCGAACTCCGAGGTGGAACCGGCAGCGAGTGTCACCGGGGCGGTGAAGGTGATGGTGCCCGGGCTGTTGCCTGGCGCGAGGCGGCCGGTGACGTTGGTCGGGGCATTGATCAGGCCGGTGCCGCGCAGCGTGCCGCTCACTGACAGGCTCGGCGCGGTCAGCGTGCCGTTGTTGGTGAAGATGCCGCCGCTGGCGATGGTGATCGGCCCGGTCGAGGTCAGCGAACCGGTGTTGCTCACGACGGTGTTGTTGCCGATGGTCAACGTGCCGACCGTGTTGCTGCCGGAGAGGGTCTGGCTGCCGCCGCTAACAGCCAACGCACCCGTGCCGGTGATCTTGCCGCCGAAGCTGCCGGTGGCGTTGCTCAGCGTCAGCGTCTGGCTGCCGAGGGCAAGGGTACCGGTGCCTGACAGAGTGGTGATGGTGGCGCCGGCGTTGGTTCCGGCGATCGAGAAGGTGCCGTTGTCGATCACCCCAGAGGAGGCGCTGATCGCGCCGGTGCCGGTCAATGCCAGGGTCGCGCCTGGATTGATCAGGGTGGCCCCGGTGTAGCTGTTGCTGCCGGTGAGCGTCTGTGTGCCGCCGGCCACCGTGATGCCTCCCGCGCCAGCGATGGTGCCGGAGGAGCTGCCGGACGCGTTGGCGAGGGTCAGCGTTTTGCCGCCCAAGGTGACGCCGCCCGCGCCGGTCAGCGTGGCGATCGCGGCGCCCGATGTGGTGCCCGAGATGTCGAATGTGCCGGCATTGGCCAGACCCGACGAGCCGGCGATCGCGCCGCTGCCGCTCAGCCGCAGGCTCGCACCGGAGGCGATGGTGGTTGCGCCGCTGTAGCTGTTCACACCTGCCAGGGTCTGGCTGCCACCGAGGATCGCGAGGCCCCCGGTGCCGGCCATCACGCCGGAATAGCTGCCGGCCGCGTTGGTGATGCTCAGTGTTTGCGCGCCAAGTGTCACGCCGCCAGCGCCGGTCAGCGCGGTGAGCGACGCACCCGCGGTCGTCGCCGAGATGTCGAACGTGCCAGCATTGGAGAGGCCGGACGAGGCGGCGATGGAGCCGGTGCCCGTCAGCGCCAGGCTCGCGCCGGAGCTGATGCTGGTCGCCCCGCTGTAGCTATTAATACCCGCCAGCGTCTGTGTGCCGCCGGTGACAGCCAGCGCACCGGTGCCGCTGATCACGCCGCCGAACGAGCCCGTCGCGTTGGTGATCGTGAGGTTATAGCTGCCCAGGCTCACCGAGGTGGTGTTGCCGGCCTCGTCGGTCAGC
The DNA here is from genome assembly GCA_903904805.1 of uncultured Rhodospirillales bacterium. GTDB lineage: Bacteria > Pseudomonadota > Alphaproteobacteria > Acetobacterales > Acetobacteraceae > CAIVDX01. The sequence continues at coordinate 36 of CAIVDX010000493.1, read as the reverse complement.
GCCTGGATGGCGTTGCTGGCGCCGAGGATCAGCCCG